>JBPOHM010000065.1:0-11612 GCA_052035585.1 Bacillota bacterium | reverse complement strand
TTAAATACAAACAACTCCTTTAAGCCTGATTTTGTTTCAGCTATTATCTCATAGCTTCCATTTTCAGTTATAAAGTCCATCTCAGGATAGGTAAAGAAATCTTGTCCTGAAGCAAAATTATATGCTCTATATGTAGTTAAAACATTTCTTGTATCTCTTGATGGCTGCCAAATAATCATAAGGTAATATTCACCTTGTCTTATAAGCTTTACAGTCAGTTCTTTACCCTCGACAGAAAAAGTGTAGCTTGTCATCTTATTATTAGCTAAATTAGGAATGTAGTATTTAATTTCCATTGTATCTGTTGTAGTATTACTAGGAAGCTTAACTGTACGTATTTTATCAAGATTTGCATAAAATAAACATTGCTTTTTTTCATAATCATATTGAAGTACAAGATTATTATATAATAGATTTAAATCAAAATCGCTTTTATTTAAGTCATCTTCATCATTATTAATTGCATTAGCTTCTTTAATACCCTTTACTTCATAATAAAATGTACGTTTTTGTCCAGAACCATCATAAACTGTAAATGGATAAACTCCATTTTTGTCAGCTGGATAGCTTGCAGTAGTTCCTTCAACCATATACCCAGATGGAAGATATATATAGAAGCTTTTAAAGGCTGGATCTTTTGAGCTTACATTTATTGTTATAGTTTTAATTTTCTCCTTCACTGTATCAGTTTCTGTAAAGCTTGCTCTTAAATCAGTATTGCTATAAACAGAAACATATATACTAGCTTTAATATTACCAACTGCAGCTGTAATAATAATTCTACTACCTGTCTTTAATCCCTTAATAGTTCCATTTTTATCAACACTTACAATGGTACTATCTGATGAGGTAAATGTTACATTTTTATTTGTAGCATCAACAGGGTTAAATTTCACATCTAGTGTTATTATATCTCCAACCTCGATATACAAGTTTTTATTATCATTTAACGTTATAGAACGCAATTCTTTATTTGTATCTGTAGTGCTTGCAAAAGCAGTATTATTTAGCATTAAGCTGCTATTTGTAAAGCTTAGCAATAATGCAAATAATAAAAATAGTGAAATGAATTTTTTAAGCATATAAATACCTCCTTAGATAGTTCTAGACATGCTTTGCATTTGAATATTATAATAATTATTTTTTATGTATTTGTAACTGCCTTTCGTATAAATATTGACATATTATACTTTCATCGTTATCACTTAAGCCTTTGAATATACAACCATAGTTATTATAGCTATACTCATCATATGGATCATCAATTCTTATTATTTTTGCTTCAATAGGAACAACATTATTTTTATAATAGTCAAAATTAAATACAATAGTGTCTCCTATAAAGAACTCTGTCTGTGATGTAAATAGCATGCCACCTACAGATAAATTTAAAATTTTAATCTTTATTGGATTTTCTGTCTGAACGATTTTGTTTTCTCTCATTATTAATTTAAGAACTGTAGTAAATTCAGTTCTAACCTTTAAGCTTTTTCTTCGTTCAATAGTTGTATGGTATTTTATAATATCTGCTGATAGTTGCATATCAGCTGCTAGACTCACTTGACACTCATATACTGCAATACCTGCTAATTCATTATAAACATTTAAAAATATTATTGTTTTTGATGGTAGAGTTGGCATATGATTTCCTTTAACAACTATATGATTTCCTGTTATTCTATCTAAAAATCCCTTGCCTAAATAATTTTTATCTTCGTCAAATATCTTAACTAAATGTGGTTGTACTTTTGACATAAATATTCCTCCTAAAGAAAATTAAATCCCCCATTTAATTGTTATAATATCCCCATCATTTATTATACCTGTATATGAAGCTCCCTCCCCATTATGTAAAATTATTAGATTGCCTTGAGGGTTTGATGGATCTATATCAGTAAATCTGAGCATATCTGCAAAGATATAAGGTGAGTTATCCTCTCTTGGTTCTAACTCAATAATTTTATCATTTAAGGTTACATATATTTTTTCTTTAACATTTATTTCTTTATTAGATTCCGTTGTATTAGTCTCTAATTTTACATTATCTTCTACTAATAATTTATTCTCATTATATATTTCGTCTGATAAAAAATAATTTTCATTTAAATCTTCTAAATTTTTTAAATTATCTATATCTTCCAATTCTCCTAAATCATCCAAATCTTTAGAATCTTCGATAAAATCAACAAGATCATTTTGAATTAAATCAATTTTCATACCATCAGTTAAGATAGTATCTAAATCAATTTGAACGCCATCTGAATAGAAGGAGTAATATTCTGCATCTATCTCATATAGCTCAATTAAATCAATTAGTTTATTCACATTTATTATTTCAATTACATCTGAGTTGCCAATTATATAATCTTGGTCAACTTCAATATTATTTAATAAATATTTTGCACCTAAATTTATTTCTGTATTGTTAAAAATCACTTTTCCACTTGCAGGAGCAGTTTCCACTATATCTGAAATTTTTACAATTGGACTTGAACCATCCTTTGCAGGAATAACCTCTATTACATCACCAGGATTAATTCTTGTCTCAATATTTGCAACGTTTGAATTTACAAATATTTGTGCAGGAGTAGAATATTCTCCCTTGTAATAATAATCCTTGTTATTAAGAGTAAAGCTAAGGTTTTTACCCGAAAATCCCATTAGTTTACGAGAGTCAAATCCAGACATTATAAGTGCATCCATAACCTTCATTTGTCTTATGCTATAAAGTCTTACCTTTTCGCTATTAACTGTAACTGTAAAAAAATCATAATTATTACCAACAATACTCGAATATGCTATACCTATAGGAGTTATAAGCTCTGGATCAAAGCTTGATAATACGCTGGTATCAACGCTTTTTATTGATTCCTTCGTGCCAATAGCAATTCTAAATTCAGGAAGACCTAAGAACTCAGATATATATTTTTTCATACGAGGAGTCTTGCTTCCACCACCAATTAAGAAAACAGCAACTGGTGACTCATTATTTAGCTTTAATATTTTATCAGAAATTTCCTTGCATAAGCTTCTTATTGCATCATCTATTGCAGATATTACATCACTCTTATTAAGTGTTACTGTCATACCAAGAATATCTGTAAACCCAATAGTTTCACTATCACCAAGTAATGATAGCTTTATCTTTTCAGCGGTATTAAAATCTACAATATAATTTTTCATTATGCTTTCACTAATCTCGTCTCCTGCTATAGTAGCCATATCGTAGCCAATAATACTACCATTTTTAGAAACAGCTATATCAGAAGTTCCAGCACCTATATCAACTAATGCAAGATTTAAAAGTCTTAAATCCTTTGGTATAACTAAGTTCATAGCTGCAATAGGCTCTAGTGTTAAACCAGCTACATTTAGCTTGTTTAAATCCATACATGAATATAAGCCTTCTACAACTATATGTGGTAAAAATGCAGCAATAATTTCTATACCAACCTTATCAGCTCTATGTCCTACTATATTTACTATATTTGTATCATCAAGCTTGTACTCTAAAACACTATAACCAACACAGTAAAAGCCTTTACCATCATGTAGGTTATTATAAAATACATCATGGGCCTTTTGTAAGGCTTCCATTTCAAGCTGCTTACGAAGCTCTTCAGTTATAGGCTTCTTAGAATCTATTTTTTTCTCATATAGAGTTTTTTCAGTTTTTAAGGAACGTCCAGCTGCAGCAATATATACATTATCCAACTTTAAGCCTTGACTAGCTTCTAATTCTTCTTTTACCTTCTGAATAACTCTACTAACCTTTTTAATGTCTTCTATTTGTCCATCAACCATAGCTCGTTGCTCATGAAAAATACTCTTAATATCAATAACTTTAAGAGTGTTTTCAACCTTTTTAGCAACAACACCAACGATAGACCTTGTTCCTATATCAAGAGAAAAAACTATATCATTATTCATAAAACCTACATTCCTTTCCTAATTGGCAATAATACATCAAATAAACTATTTAACTTCAGTATTTTCTTCTTCCTGTTCCTTTTTTTCAATATTAGGATTATAGTTTAAAAAGTATACATAAATATCAACTATTGTTTTAAAAAGCTCTTCTGGTATCTCGCTTCCTAGCTCTAGCTGTGATAGCATAGTAGCAAGTGAGTCATCCTTGTACACAGGAACACCATTTTTTTCTGCAATTTCAATAACCTTAGAAGCAACATAACCACTTCCTGAGGCAACTACAACTGGTGCTGCATTTTTATTAGAATTATACTTTAGTGCTACTGCACGTTTTGGATTTTTATGCGATGACATTGATACCACGCTCCTTTATAAACTTCGTTCCAAAAACCTCATTAAATTTTCTTTGTCTAGTACATTCGGTGACATTAATATCAACAACAGATATGTTGTTTTTCTTTATAATATTTATAATATCTGTTCGAATTTTTGAGCTTAAATCCTTTAAAGAATTTGGTACGAATATTTCTAATGAAATTTTATCATTTTTTGAAAAAATTATTGTTTCAAAATATCCTACATTTTCTATATCAAAATTTAAGAATATTTTATATAAATCAATAGCTTCATTATCTTTAGATGATTTTTTAGAATCATTTATTTTATCCTCATATATTTCCTTACTTATCCAGAGCTCAGAGAACATAAATACTCCAGCAAAATTTACAGGCAAGAAAATATGAATTAAAGGAACTTGTACATTATTGCTAGTTAAAAGACTTTCTTGAATATTCTCAAATGTAGTTTTATTTACATGGTTTTTATTATCTCTTATTCCTGCATCAATCATTTTAAACATAAAGTCTATGGAATTACTTTTTACTTCATTGTTCTCTCTAAAGGTATTTATAAGAGCTTGCTTTAGTTCAGATACATCATCATCACTTAAATTAAAGCTATATTTCATATAATCTAATAATAAATCAGCTGAATCAAGGAAATTATCTTGAAGTCCCTTTTCTAATCTAACAATATTATGCACTAATGCAGATATGTAGTCTCTAATTATTCCAAAATCATTAGTCTTTGAAATATATTTTCCAAGATAAGGGATGATTTCATTTTTTAACAATGTTAAGTTTTTATCTGCATTTTTTTCAGGCTCATCAGTTATAAGTTTGTTTGCCATAGATTCAAAGGTTTTAGTTATAATTTCTGGCATATTATCAGTTATTTGTTTTAAAATATTTTCAATTGCTTTTGTTGATTCATCAACAGATAAAAAGCAATCGTAGCCTTTTAAAAAATTAGCAACTACATTTTTAAAATCATCACTTGGGTTTGCTTTTAATGCATTTCTTATAAAGCTAAAAAATTCACCTGAAAATTTTGTATAATTATTATGTTGAAACTTAATAAATTCAAGCATCTGTTCATTATCCATATTGATATCTTTAACAAATTCTTCAAAAAAAAGTCTCATTAAAGGATTGCTTTTAATATTAGAGTTAATAAACTGCTTACTTAATATAAGCTTTCTCATGTTTTCTATAAGCGTTGGAGCAAGATCCAAGGATTGTAGAAACTTGACAAAAACAGAATTTGGATTATGTGTTATATTGCCACTTTGATTTTGATTATTAAGAGCAGCTTGCTCAGGTTTAATTGCTTTATTAACAATGTTTGGGTCTAAAATATCAAAAGGCGACAAAACCTCTGGTTTTTCTGGCACTCTTACTCTATTGAGATTATTGTTTGCACTATTTATATTGTTAGCTGTTATTTTTATATTTTCTAACATCAGCAGATCCTCCAAAACTAACACGTAAAATAACTTGTTATTGCTATTATCTTTGGTTTCTATACTATTATAAAATATTTTTAAATTATTTTCCCAAATTGTGAGAAAAATATATTACATTTATTAAAAGTATGATATAATTATTATAACTAAATTTTACAATAATTGCACTAAAAAAATTTTAAAATACATATTTTTTTGCAAAAAATTACAAAATTCTATTTTTTTCTAATATACACTAAACTTTTAGTATAATCAGTCGATATATGAATTGTATAGTGAGAATGTAAATAAAAATTAGTGCAATAATATAAATAAGCTTGTGGAGGTAAATATGGAAAATAATTTTGACTCAGTAATCGATATGTTCTTATATGAGGCTAATACTTTATTGGAGCAATTAGATGAAATTCTTTTAAGAGTTGAAGAGGACAAACAGTTTAGTTCAGATAATATCAATGAGATTTTTAGAATTATGCATACGATTAAAGGTTCGGCTGCAATGATGCAATTTAATGGGATAATGACAATTTCTCATAAAATAGAGGATTTGTTCTTCTATATAAGAGAAAATGGTCTTAATAATAAATTTGCAGAGCCTTTAATTACTTTAGTATTTAAATGTACTGATTTTATTAAAAATGAAATTATAAAAATTCAAAACGAAAGTCCTTTAACAGAAGATATAGCTGAGTATGAAAATCAAATAAAGGAGCTTCTTGATATAGTATCAGGCAAAAAGGAATATGTAAAGGAAGCTAATAATAAAAGTGATATCAAAACTACACAGGCTAATTCTGCACCAGAGGTCGAAAAGGTAAATAATTCAGAAAAGAGATTTTGTGTTAAGGTAGATTTTGATGACGGTTGCGGTATGGAAAACCTTAGAGCATTCATGATTGTAAATCACCTTAAGGATATAACAAATAATTTTACATATGAACCTGAAGATATTGAAACAAACAAAGATACTATTAAAGATATTTTACAAAATAGCTTTAGAATTTACTTTGACAATGAAGTTGACTTGAATTTTGGAATTGAAGTAATAAAGGATTCTTTAAATATTAAAAACTACACAGTTGTAGAAAAAGAATCAAAAACTAAAGAAGAAGATGTAAACAATGTACAAACTGAAAACAAGGCTATAGCTACAGAAAAACATGATAACAATCAAATGGCAGATTTGAATAATAAAGCTAAGCAAGGTAAACAAAGCTTAATTAGTGTTAATTTATATAAATTGGACAAGCTTGCTAACCTTGTTGGTGAAATAGTAATAACAGAATCAATGGTAGTTTCAAATCCTGAAGTTAATAAGCTTAATTTAGATAGCTTTACAAAGGCTACAAGAGAGCTTAGAAAGCTTACAGATGAGCTTCAAAATGTAGTTATGTCATTGAGAATGGTTCCTGTTTCAGGTGTTTTCCAAAAAATGAAGAGAATTGTTCGTGACATGAGCAAAGAGCTAAACAAGGATGTTGAACTAGTTATGGTTGGAGAGGACATTGAGCTTGATAAAACAATTGTTGATGGCATAGCAGATCCAATCATGCATCTAGTAAGAAACTCTATGGATCATGGTATTGAATCTGCAGAAGAAAGAATTAAAAAAGGTAAAAATCCAAAAGGAACTATTACTCTTACAGCATTAAATACTGGAGGAGAAATTCTAATATCTGTAGAAGATGATGGAAAGGGGTTAGACCCAGATTATATTTTATCAAAGGCTAAGGCTCGTAATCTTTTACAAAAACCAGAATCTGAATATACAATGAAGGAAATTTTCTCATTTGTTATGTTACCTGGTTTTTCAACAAAGGATACTGTAACTGAATATTCAGGCCGTGGAGTAGGTATGGATGTTGTTAAGAAGAGTATAGATGCTGTAGGTGGAAATGTTGTAATAGACAGTAAGATTGATAGAGGAACAACAATAACATTTAAGATACCTTTGACATTAGCAATTGTAAAAGGTATGCAGGTTGAGGTAAGTGATACTCAATTTATTATACCGATTAATAATATTCAACAATCTCTAAATATCAACAAGAAGGATATTGTAGTAAACACAGATGGTTCAGAAGGTATAATGCTTAGAAATAAATGTTATCCAATTGTTAGACTTCATGAAATATATGGTATTGAATCAGGTATAAGTGAGCTTGAAGAAGGTATTTTAATTCTTGTTGAAGCTGATGGCAAGGGTTATGGAATATTCGCTGATAGACTTCTTGGTGAGCAACAAGTAGTTGTAAAACCTGTACCTGTATTATTAAATAAATTTGATATAAAGAGTGTCGGAATATCAGGTTGCTCAATACTTGGAGATGGTAGCATAAACCTTATTCTTGATGTAATCAGTATATACGAAAACATTTTGGAGGTTTAGTATGAGTGAAAATAATATAGCAATAAAAAAAGATTCAGAAACAGAAAAATACTTATCATTTTATTCAGCAGGTGTTGAGTACGGAGTAAATATTAAATATGTTACTGATATTATAAATGTATTACCTATTACGTTTTTACCTAAAATACCAAAGTATATAAAAGGTATTGTAAACTTAAGAGGTAAAATTGTTCCAGTAATTGATATAAGAATGAGATTTGGTAAAGAAAGCATTGAATATACTGAAACAGCTTGTATTATCGTAATGGAATATTCAGATATTACAGTTGGTATTTTGGTTGATTCTGTAGCAGAGGTAACAGACATAGAAACAGCAAGTATTATGACACCACCAAAAAGTAATGCTTCAGATACAAATAGATTTGTAAGTGGTGTATATAAAAAGAATAATAAAGTAAAACTACTAATTAACAGTATGAGCCTGTTTGAGGTAGAATAAATTAATAACAGCATAAAATTAATGCTGCCAGGAGGATAAGCATATGATTCAAATTACAGATAAAGAATTTATTGAATTAGTTGAATTTATGCATAAAAATTACGGTATAAATTTAATAAACAAAAGGCAATTAATTGAAGGTAGGATGTCTAATGTTTTAGAAAAAATGGGAATGAAGAGCTTTAGTGATTACATTACTTATATAAAACGGGGAAATAATGAACATATTGAGATATTGATAAATAGATTAACTACTAATCACACATTTTTCTATAGAGAAGACAATCACTACAAATTTTTAAAGGAAGTTATTTTGCCTGAATATGAGGCTAAAAGCGTAACAAGGAACTTTAATATATGGAGCGCGGCTTGTTCTTCTGGGGAGGAACCATACACTATTGCTATGGCTATTGATGATTATTTTGGTCCAAAAAAATCTCTATGGAATGTAAGAATATTAGCGACAGATATATCACAAAATGTTCTTAATAAAGCAAAAGAAGCAGTTTATCAGGAGGATAGCATAAAAGGCCTTCCTCCTGCTTGGAAAACAAAATATCTTAATAAATTAGATAATGGCAAATATCAAATAATACCACAAATAAAAAATGAAGTGCAATTTAAAACATTTAATTTAATGGATCCTATTCCAACTTTACAATTAAATAAATATCACTTAATTTTTTGTAGAAATGTTATGATCTATTTTGATGTGAATACGAAAAATGATTTAATTAATAGACTTTACGATGCTCTTGTACCAGGAGGATACCTATTTATTGGACATTCAGAAACTGTTCAGAGAGATAAATCAAAGTTTAATTATATTTGCCCAGCAATATACAGAAAGTAGAAATATTTATGATGACAAAAGAAGGCCGAAGGGGAGGTTATAATGAGTTTACAAAAAATAAGAGTACTGATAATTGACGATTCATTATTATTCAGAAATGTATTGAAGCAGGAACTTTCCAAAGATCCACATATAGAAATTGTCGGCATGGCAGTTGACCCTATAGATGCAGAAGATAAAATAAAGGCTTTAAAGCCAGATATAATTACATTAGATGTGGAGATGCCAAGAATGAATGGCATCACATTTCTAAAAAAACTTATGAAGGAAAATCCAATAAAGGTTGTTTTAGTAAGCTCATTAAACATAAGTGTTTTTGATGCATTAGATGCTGGAGCAGTAGACTTTGTTAAAAAGCCTGACATGAGTAGCAATAATGAGTTAAGCAATTTTTATTTTGAGTTAAGTGGTAAAATTAAAATTGCTCATATAGCAAAGCTAAAAGTTAGAACCCCAGAAATTACTGGTGCTACTCCAAGTAGCACCGTTTCTAATACTACTCAAACTGTTACTGAGAAGACACCAATATTACCTGAGCTTAATCTTAGTATGCTATCACAACAGCAGGTTATAGCAATTGGTGCTTCAACTGGAGGAACAGAGGCAACACTTGAAATATTAAAGAAGCTTCCTAAGGATGTTCCTGGAATTTTAATAACACAGCACATGCCTCCAGGGTTTACTAAAATGTATGCAGATAGATTAAATAAGCTGTGTCAGATGGAAGTAAGAGAAGCAGTAAATGGAGATAGATTAACAGCTGGACTTGCTTTAGTAGCTCCTGGAGATAAGCAAATGAGATTAGCCAAGGATGCGAAGGGCTATTTTGTTCGTTGCTTAGGAGAAGAAAAGGTTAGTGGTCATTGTCCATCTGTTGATGTTTTATTTGAGTCAGTATCAAAAACAGCAGGAGCAAATGCCATTGGCATAATCCTTACTGGTATGGGAAAGGATGGAGCTGAAGGACTTTTAAAGATGAGGACAGCAGGGGCCTATACAATAGGACAGGATCAAGCGAGCTGTGTGGTTTATGGTATGCCAAAGGTAGCTTATGATATCGGAGGAGTACAAATTCAAAGTTCTATAGGAGAAATAGCAAATATTTTAGTAAAACAACTAAATAAAAAATAAATTGTGTCGATATATAAAGTAAGAATCTAAAATATCAAGCTATTTTATATAGAATTAAGATAAACTACGAAAGGAGTACAGATTATGGCATCTAATACAACATCAAGTATATATGGTTCAGGTATAAGTTCAAATCGTGTAACAGGACTTTTTTCTGGACTAGACACAGACGACCTAGTAAAACAGTTGTCACAAAGTACACAAATTAAAATAAATAGACAATTTCAAGCACAACAAAAGCTTGTATATAAGCAAGATGCATTTAGAGAGGTTATATCTAAGCTAGTTAGCTTTAGCGATAAATATCTAACTGCAACTTCAAAAACAAATATATTAAGTTCAAGCTTCTTTAAAGCTAATACAGTTAAGGCTTCATCAAGCAATGTAACTGTTTCTGGAGATATGGAAGCTTTAAAGAATTTTACTATTGATAGTATAGACAGTGTTGCATCTGCTGCTAGATTAGTTTCTAATAAAAGAGTATCTAGTGGAGTTATTGATAGTGAGGTTATTGGTGGAACAGCTAAATTTAATGCTTTAGCTGGAGAAACTATAACTTTTAAAGATAAAAATAATAAGACTTATACTGTAAAAATAGATAATAACTTTAAATTTGATATTAATTCAGAAAAGTCTGAATTAGAACAAATAGCTGATCAGTTAAATAATCAAATTAAAGGAGATCTTAAAAATAACGGGGTTAAATATACTGTTGTTGATAATAAATTAGAGCTGGACCAGGGTATATATGGTGGAGTATTAAAAGTATCAGCAGTTGGAGATGAGATAAAAAATAGATTAAATATTAATGTGGATTCAGATGGATCATCAGCTGGAGAAATTGATACAACAGATGGAGCTTTTCTTAAGGATGTATATCTAAAAGATGTACTAGCTAAGGGTCAAATTACTTTTGATTATAATGGTGTTCAGAAAACAATAACATTCCCGGATTCTGAATCTGCTGAGGCTATAAATTCAGTAGAAAAGCTAAAAGAGTATTTACAAAATAAGTTAGATTCAATGTATGGTGTTGACAAAATAC
>JBPOHM010000184.1:0-2701 GCA_052035585.1 Bacillota bacterium | reverse complement strand
GTTAAATTTGTATTCCATGACGGTACAAAATCATTTGAGCTTGATGATCCTGATAAAGATGATTTGGAAAAAAATAAAACCTGTAAATATACTGTAAGGATTAATAAACCACAGTATATGCTTAGAGAGGTTATTTTAGAAAATAAAAGTACAGATGGATTACAAGTTAAATCTGTGTCAGTTCATGTAAATGGAAATGATATCTATAGTAAATCATACCCAGATGGTAAATGGGTTGAAGGTGATGATGATGAGCATGATGATTACATATCTATTCTTGTTGCTGAAAAAATGAAGAGAAATATTAGCAACATAGGAAATTTCAACTCTGTATTTAATAATATTGTATATTTAGAAGAAGGAGTTACTCCAAACTCTGAAATTGTTAATTTTAATTGGAATGGTATTATTTCTGATCAATATAAAAGTAATTATGTATTTAATAGTATTAACCATCATGTGCCTAAGGTAAGCATAGATTTGCTTGGTAATGGTAAAGAAAAATCAGTTTCTAAATATGCTGACTATGCTAAAGATATTAGAACAGGTGCCGATGTAAGTGGTTTTTCAATAAACAAACAAGAAGTATATACAAATATGCTTAAAGATAAAATAAATAAGCTTACATTTACACCAAAGCTAACCTTAATTAGTGCTAGTACCAAGCCATATAATGGGAGTCACGAAGTTAAAGGCGAGGTTCAAGTTATTAGGAAGAACTTTGCAATAAAAAATGTAAGGGTTATGAACCAGTCAGAGTCATTTAAGGCTTTCACTAATAATTATTATTTTAATTCACAATCTAATTATATAATGCTTGAGCTTGAGGTTAGCAATACTGGTAATAATGATAATTATTCTGCACAAGATATAGCCAAAAATATAAGTGGAGATATAAGACTTTATTATAATAAAAATGATGAAGATTATTTAGTACCAATTCATAAAAATAGTGAAAATAATAAAGTTATACTTGCATTCGAAGTGCCAAAGGATAAGAACGACGACAATAGCTTTCTCAAATTGAAAATGACAGGTGTTACTTCGAAATCTAATAATGTAGATGGCTTTAAACTTTTAAATGAAGAAGGAATTTATGAAGAAACTGTTACTTTTAATTTATCTGAATACAAAATAGATACTCAGGCTCCAATTATAAAATCAGATGATCTTGAGCTTGTAGGAAGTGACACAAGAGATTGGGCTAAATCAATTGAATTTAATGTTGAAGCAGAGGAGACCATATTTGTTAGAAACTCTTTGCCACGTGGTGAAGGATATTTTACATATAGGCTTTATGATAAAGTAAATTTTGATAAAAAAGGTGAAAATACAAATGCTATAAGCATTAAAAGCAATGGGATAAAGGGTAGTAATAATAGCTATGATGCACCAAGCTCTGCTAGTACAAAGGTAAGGATTGAGCTAAATAATAAGGAAGAAGGAGAGTATGTACTTGCTTTATCAGGTCATGATTTTGCTGGCAATAGAGCACTTAAGATTTACCGCGATATTAAGCTAGATAATAAGGCCCCAAATATTTCTGTAACTGCAACTGAAAAATCACAAAATACTGTAGATAAAACTAGATCAACAGAATACAAATTTACTATAAATGACGCATCTGAAACTGGTGTAGTATATTACTGCTTTGTTAAAGAGGGTGATCCTATCCCTGCATTTACTAGTGGGGTAAAAGCAAGTGGAACAATAGATAGCGTTATTGGACAATGGGCATATATTGAGCAAAAGGATTCTCCAACAACAACAGTTCTATTAAAAATTGCAGAGGGTACTAGTTTCAAAGGACGTTTATATTATTTTTCTGTTGATGCTTTTGGTAACAGTACGGTAATAGATAATTTAGAAGAAAGAACAGGAAATAAAAATGTAGATTATAATACAGGATATTATTTTAGAGATATTAATTTTGATAATAGCTTATTGAATTATGAGCTTATTGTAGGACCATATTCATATTCATTATCAAACTATGATATAAGATTTGAACATGCAGCGGATGTTACTATAAAATATAGATGGAAGGACTATACACAAACACAGCTATATAAAGGACAAAATATAGGTAGTGCTGTACAGTTTAATGGTACTAATAATGAGGTTTTACTAAATGGTCCGTGCATACTTGAATATACTGTATCAAATACAAGTGGTAATTATGCGATTTATACAAAGGAGTTTATATTCGATAATAAAGCTCCAACAGTTAGTGTGAGTGTAAGGAATAGTGGGACTATAAGCAATTCTCACACATTTACATTATTTGCAACTGATTATTCTGGTATTAAAAATGCTTTATATTATCTTGTAGCTGCTAATGCAAATGATATAAATAACCCCGATTTTAAGTTTGCTGAGGATAATGCTACAATAAATAATGGAATAGTTAATACAAGTATAAATATTGAAAATGTTGAAAGCGGAGCATATATTTTAGTATTTATGGTTGAGGACTACAATGGATCAAAATCTGTTGCACAAAGTACTACAGTATATTTTAGAAGCTCTGCTCCAGCAGTTAAAGTTGATATTTATCCAGATGATAAATATAATGATTTTTATGTTAATACAGAAAATTATTATAATATAACTTTAGATGTTTATGAACCTGTGATTGCTGCTGATATGTTCTTACCTAGACAATATGTAAAGTATAGAGTGTCTGAGGATGGAGTAAAGT
>JBPOHM010000250.1:0-7511 GCA_052035585.1 Bacillota bacterium | reverse complement strand
GTTAATATATGCGAACTACTCCCTCGCGAATTATTCAATTAATCATAATCATATTTTAGTATATATTTTTAAAATTATCAAGTGTTTTTTACTCAAATTCAAAATTTATATATTTTACTTAATATTGTCAGTTTTTATAGTCTCTGAAAATGCAGTCGCTATATTTGCGATATCCTGTAAATTTGATGGAATAATAATCTTAGTTGATTTTCCATCAGCTACCTTTGTTAAAGCTTCAAAGCTCTTTAAAGTAATAACCTCTTTATTAGGATCAGCTTCCTTTAACATCTTTAATCCTTCAGCTTCTGCTTGACGTAGCTTAAGTATAGCTTCAGCTTCACCCTCTGCTTCTCTAATCGCAGCTTCTTTTTTAGCTTCTGCCTTAAGTATTGCAGATGTTTTTTCAGCCTCTGCCTCAAGTATTATAGCTTCTTTTTTACCCTCTGCTATTAAGATTGCTGATTTCTTTTCACCCTCAGCTCTTAATATGGATTCACGTCTTTCTCTTTCTGCCTTCATTTGCTTTTCCATTGCATCTTGAATTGCTGCCGGAGGCATTATGTTCTTTAACTCAACTCTAGTGATCTTAATTCCCCAAGGGTCTGTTGCTTCATCAAGAACAGATCTCATCTTTGTATTGATAACCTCTCTTGATGTAAGTGTTTCATCAAGCTCTAACTCACCTATTATATTTCTTAAGCTTGTAGCTGTTAAATTTTCTATTGCCTTTATAGGATTTACAACGCCATATGTATAGAACTTAGGGTCAGATATTTGAAAATACACAATTGTGTCGATTTGCATTGTAACATTATCCTTTGTAATAACAGGTTGAGGTGGGAAATCTGCTACTTGCTCTTTTAAAGAAACCTTTTTAGCAATTTTCTCAATAAGTGGTAATTTAAAATGTATACCAACACTCCATGTACCTTGATATGCACCTAGTCTTTCAACAACATAAGCATGAGCCTGTGGAACGATTTTGATATTTGCAACCACAATAGCTATTATAACTAAAACTATAATTCCAAATAATATTTCCATATTAATCCTCCTAAAATAATTATATTTCTTTGCTTACAATTAGCTTAACACCAATAACATTCTTAATGTAAACTATTGTATCTACTTCAAGTTCTTCATCATTTTCTGATCTTGCTGACCAGATTTGTCCTCTTACCATTACTGTTCCATCGTTGTTTAGATTGTTAATCTTTGAAACAACCTTAGCCTTTTCTCCAATTAGGCCTTCTACATTTGTTCTTATTTTACCTACCTTTAGATATTTTGTAAATATTGGTCTAGTAAAAATCAATAATATAATCGAAACGGCAAAAAATACTATAAATTGAATTGCTATATTTGCACTTAAGCTATAAGCTAAAAATGCTGCTAATGATCCTATTGCGAACCAAACAGTAGTTAAGCTAACTGTTAATGCCTCAATTACTATGCAAGCAATCATAACTACTATCCACATTATACCTACATATTCCATAACTCGCCTCCATTATAAAAATTTTATCTAATATCTAATTATATTATTTTAATTTATTAATAGTATAATTATAAAACCATATTATTAAAATTCTATTAAAATAAGATTAGATTTTGTATAAAACGTATTCCTTACAAACATTATATAACACTTTTTTAACAAAGTAAACAATAAAAATAGCGAAACTTATTTCACATTGTAAATAAGTTTCGCTTATTATATAAGCTTCAGTTAAATATACTTCCTATCATATAAACGAGAAGCATTTAATACGACTAATACAGAGCCAGCATTATGTACCAAAGCACCAGATATTGGTCCTAATACACCAAGTACTGAAAAAATAATTGCCACAAAATTAATCATCATTGAAATTGTTATGTTAAATTTAATTAATTTGATAGTTGCATTAGATAAGCGCTTTAAATATGGAATTTTGGCAATATCATCCCCAATTAAAGCAATATCAGCAGCCTCTATTGAGATATCACTACCCATACTTCCCATAGCTACTCCTACATTTGCAATCTTCAAAGCTGGAGCATCATTAACTCCATCACCAATCATACAAACTGTATTACCAGCCTTTTGTATAGCTTGTATATGCTCTACCTTATTCTCTGGTAATAGCTCAGAATATACCTTACTTATATTAACTTGATTAGCAAAATAATTGGCTGTTTGCGCATGATCACCTGTAAGTAAAACGGCCTCTGTTTTTATTTCGTGCAATTCCTTTATCATTGTCTTTGCTGTTGCTTTCAAAGTGTCAGACAATGCTATTACTCCAATTATATTCTTATCGTCTGAAACAAGAATTGTTGCTTTACCCTCATTTCTTAAGTTTTCAAGGACAACTTGTTCCTTACTGCCAACAGATATACCATTATCTGCGAGGAAGGTAATATTACCACATAATAAATATTTATCTCCGACTTTTGCACTTATTCCTTTGCCAGGTATCATTTGGAAGTTGTCAATTCCTTGTAATTCTATGTTTTTATCCTTTGCATGTGCAGTAATTGCTTTTCCAAGTGGATGCTCTGAATGAGCTTCTACTGATGCTATGTACTTTAAAAGTTCTATATCTGATAAGGCTTCATCAAATGATATCAAATCACTAACTGATAAATTACCATGAGTAAGTGTCCCTGTTTTATCAAAAGCAATAATATTCACCTTACCCATATTTTCGAGTGCTTCACCCGATTTAATTATTACACCATGTTTTGTCGCCTGTCCGACAGCTGCCATTATTGATGTTGGTGTAGCGAGAGCTAAAGCACATGGACAAAATACAACTAGTATCGTAACAGCACGTACAATATCCCCTGTTATAAAATAAGTAATAATAGCTATCAAAAGGGCAATTGGCACAAGCCATGCAGCCCATTTATCAACAATTCGTTGCATAGGTGCCTTGTTATTTTCTGCTTCCTGAACTAACCTTATCAATTTTTGTAATGAGGAATCCTCCCCAACCTTTGTACTTCTTATATCAATAGAACCAAAGCGATTAATTGTTCCACAGAAAACCTCGTCACCTATTGATTTGTCAACAGGAAGTGATTCTCCTGTTATAATTGACTGGTCAATAGATGTATTACCTGAAATAATTTCACCATCTACTGGAATTCCTTCTCCAGGTAAAACACGTAAAATATCACCTTTTTTTATTTGTGCTGCAGCTATAATTTCTTCCTTACCATCTTTAATTAGTCTTCCTGTTTCCGGAGCAAGACTAATTAGCTTTTTAATACCTTTTTTTGCACGCTCTGCTGTCATATCCTCCAAAATTGCACCAATAGCCATAATAAATGCAACCTCCCCAGCTGCAAATAATTCACCAATAAAAATAGAAGCTATCATTGCAATTGAAATAAGTAAAGCAGAGGATATTTTACTCATTCCTCTATTATAAATAATTCTCCAAATAGCAAGATACAATAGTGGATATCCACAAATTACTACCGTAACCCATGCAGGGTCAAAGGGGATTTCTACCTTTAATAGCATTAAAATTAAACTTGCTAGTAAAAATACACCTCCAATGATTGTTGCCTTTAATCCTGATAATATGTCAAATGCTTTTTTCATTTATTTTCTCCTATACTATTCTTGAAAACTGCTCAATAGCAGATGATAGTTTCTTTATTGTTTCGTCTTCCTTGCCTTCACGTAAGCCATCTAATACACAGTGGTGTAAGTGACCCTCTAAAATAACCTGTCCAGTTTTATGCAAAGCAGATTTCGCAGAACCTATCTGAATTAATATTTCCTCACAGCTTTTATCCTCTTCAACCATTCTTATTAAGCCACGAATCTGTCCTTCTATTCGTTTTAAGCGATTAGTTACAGCTTCAACATCCATACATTGTCTCATATTAGGCCTCCTTAATTTATATTAATAGGGTATACCCCCACCCCCTATTATATTGTCAATTTTATTTTTGTCAATAAAAATTTAAAGGCACAGATAATAAAATGCTTATCTGTGCCTTATTAAAATATAAAATTTATATTGCCTTTGTTTGTGATTTTATAATTTCGTATCCCAATTTATTGATTGCATTCTCAATATCCTTTATAGATACTTTTTCTTCATCAAAATTCACCTTTAATTTACTTGAATTAAATGAAACATTTATGCTTTCTTTATCAATTCCATCTAAAGCCTTAACTCCATTTTCAATTTTTTGCATACATGATGGACATGTTAATGTTTCAAGTTGTATTGTTGCTTTTTGCATTTTATATCTCCTTTATTATTTTTATTTTATTATATACATTATTTTCTTAATTTATAGCTTATAAGTCTCATACCATTTATAATTACCGCTAATATACTAGCCTCATGAACAAACATACCAATTGACATGTTCATCCATTCACTTAAGAAAACACTAGCCAGTAAAAATAATACTACTCCTACTGCAATAATAATATTTTGTCGCATGTTTCTTACTATTGCTTTTGTTAAACCTAAAGCATGAGGTAAACGGCTAAAGTCTGAGCTCATTAAAACTACATCTGAGGTTTCAATTGCTATATCTGTTCCACTTCCCATAGCAATTCCAATTTGTGCTAAAGCTAGTGAAGGACTATCATTTACTCCATCTCCAACAAATGCTACAATTTGACCTTTGGCTTGCAAATCTTTTATATATGCTGATTTATCCTCTGGTAGCATATGTCCATGTGCTTCAGTAAGACCTAGCTCTTTTGCAACTAAATCAACCGTTGCTTGATTATCACCTGATAATACTACTAGATTTTTAACACCAAGTCTTTTAATTCTATTAAGATCATCCTTTACATTTGGACGAATTTGATCACGAATGCCTACTAATGCCTTTATTTCACCATCAATAGATATTAAAACAAGTGAGTTGCCATTTTCTGCAAATCTAGATATATCAGAAATAACTCTTTCACTTAATTGGACATTTTCTTGCTCCATCAAGGCCACATTACCAACAGCCACTCTATGACCTTCTACATGAGCAATAATTCCTCCACCCTTAACAACATTTGTTTTCTCAACTGTATGTAGTTTTACATCTCCAATATATTCTACAACTGCTTTAGCTAATGGATGGTCGGATTCCTTTTCAACACTTGCTAAAATACTTAACACTACATCTACATCATCTGTATAATATTCTTTATCAGCCACCTTAGGATTTCCTATTGTTAAGGTTCCAGTTTTATCAAATACCATTGTATCTAGTTTACTGAAATCACTAATAACCTCACTACCCTTAAGAAGAATTCCATTTCTTGCACCATTTCCAATACCTGCAACATTTGAAACAGGAACTCCAATAACCAGTGCCCCTGGACAACCTAAAACTAGTATTGTTATGGCAAGCTCAATATCTCTAGAAATTAACCATACAACAGCAGATAGTACTAAAACAGCTGGAGTATAATATTTAGAGAATTTATCTATAAAACGCTCTGCTACAGACTTTGAATCCTGAGCTTCCTCTACAAGCTCAATAATTTTTCCAAAGGTAGTATCTTCACCTACACGATTAGCAATAATTTGAATAGTTCCATTTTCTAATATTGTTCCTGCATATACTCCTGAGCCCTTCTTTTTACTTACTGGAACTGCTTCACCGGTAATACTTGCCTCATTTATATGTCCTTCTCCTGTTAAAACTGTTCCATCAACAGGAACCTTAGCTCCTGTTTTAACGAGCAAGATATCACCTACATCGACTTCATCTATATCTACTTCTTCAAATTCTCCATCTTCCATTTGCTTCAAAGCACTTTCTGGTGCCATTTTAACTAGCTCTTTGATAGCAGAACGTGTTTTATTTAAAGTTCTTTGCTCTAAGTATGCTCCAAATAGAAATAGGAATGTAACAATTGCTGATTCTTCAAAATTCTTAATTACAAAAGCTCCCAAAACTGCAATAGTAACTAATAAATCAATGCTAACTACCTTTATCCTTAATGCTTGATATGCTTGAATTACAATAGGTGTAGCTCCTAGAATTGAAGCAATCACTAAAAACCATATAGCTAAATGCTCATTTTTAAAAGCTAAGTGACTAATAAATGCTAGTATAATTAAAATTGCACTAATTAATGTTATATGATTTTTCCTTTTTAATATAAATTTTTGCAACTTCTCACTCCTTCCTATTTTAATTTAATGTAATCCTTTTATGCTTCATATGATTTATCTAACTCAGATAACATATTATATACTGCTTCAGAGCTTTCACAAACATCACTAGGAACTGTATAATTATTTGTAATTTCACGTAATCTTATAAATACATCCTTTAGATTTGGTGTTTGCTCTCCTGCCTCATTAATTAGCTTTGCAAGCTCGTCATATGCTTTACGAACCTCAAGAAATTCTGCATGAGTTCCTCCATGAACTCGTGCTACAACTGGTACATATTGTGCTAATCTCTTTAGATTTTCTTTATTTACTTGTTTAAAATTTGTTGACATTTTTATTTCCTTCCTTCTTTTATTATTTCATTTATTATAACCATAATATATTAAAGGTAAAAAAAATAAATTGATATAAATCAATTTATTTATTATTTTCAATTATTTTTTCAATCTATAATAATGATAAAGCATCTACATTTAAAATGCTAATCCTTTTTCCAGTTTTTTGCTTTATATAGCCTTCATCTTCAAAATCACTTAGCTTTCTACTTAAGGTTTCGGGTGTTGTTCCTAAATAGGATGCTAAATCCTTTTTACTCATTGGTAATTCAATTTCTAAGCTATCACTATTATTATCAATGCATTCTAATAGGAACTTTGCTAATCTAGTCTCCACTCTCTCTGTTGCAAATCTTGCTGTCTGTCTTTCAGAGCTTACTAAACGATTAGAAAATTCAGATAAAATTTTCAAAGATATTGAAGGATATTTTATTAATAGCTCTTGTAAATCATCTCTACTTATCAAGCATACATCGGTATCACACATTGCTTCTGCATAGGATTCATGAATAGATTCTCTAAATAAGGCTAATTCACCAGTAAAATCTCCTGGATTTAAAATCCTTAATAATTGCTCCTTACCTGATTCGGATAAACGATAAATTCTAATTTTACCTTTTCTTACAATATATAAAAAATCAGATTTATCTCCCTCTCTATAAAGGATCTCACCCTTTTTATATGAACTAGATTTTACTACTTGCTTTATTTCCTCCATTTGTTCTCTTTCTAAATGATTAAAGATTGGAACAACTGAAATACATAAATCATTTGCTTCATCCCCATGCCCACATTGATTATGTGATAATGAGCTACAACAATGCTCCTTTTGGTGTTGATTTTTCATTACCATTTACCCTCCAAAACACTAAGCTATAAAAGCTACTATAATCATATTATATCTAATATAATTATTGTTAACAAGTATTTTCTAAAAATAACTCATTATATCAATAGAATAAGGAATACTTGAGGGCTTATCTTTAGTTAGTATTTCCTTTTTTTATATGTTCTTTAATTTCAGCAAGTGCAT
>JBPOHM010000064.1:0-3761 GCA_052035585.1 Bacillota bacterium | reverse complement strand
AAAATAGTACTTAAAATAGGAATAATCACAATAAGTAAAAACACCCATTTTCTCCATACAATTAATAATGCTACAGATCCTATTAAACCAATAATTTGACTTGTAAATCCAAGAGATATAGAAAATACAGAATAAATTCTACCCGAAGAATCGTTTTGTGCTCTTCTAATCATATCGTAAATTTTCGAATTTTCCATTTGCTTCAGTTCAAGAGAGGCTATCTTTTTTAATATAATCATATTAACATTAAATGCAAAGTCTATTTTGAACATAGTCTCTATATAATTTTTTAAAAGATAAAATCCTTGTGAAAAAAAGTTTATTAAAAGATACACACCCAAGGGAAAAACAACATAGTATACACTTGTTCCTACATTAATCTGTATAGAATTTAATAAAAACTCTGTGGAAACAAGTGATAATACAGGAATAATTCCTGAAATCATATACAAAAACGCTATAATAACAAACCTTAATTTACTTTGATAATACAAGAGTTTAAAAACCTTTTTTAACTCTTTCATAGAGCTCATTGCATCTTTAAAATTAAAAGAATAAATCTTATGATCCATTTAAATACCTACTTTTCTTTTTTTAAATATGCTAAATCAAATAATGTATGTCTAACTAAAACCATTGTCAAATACTCCATATCTCTACCCTTTAACAATCTATTACAATGCATATGTATAATGCTAAAAACAATTGAATCAAAATCATTTGTCAAGCTATTGTCGTTTTGGTATTTTTTTAATATTTGTGAATATTCATTTAAAGAAGTTTTTCTCATCAAAAATAAACTGTTAATTATTTCGCCAAAATTATATTCTTTAAAGCCCTCCCATAATTTATTATCATTACATATTTTCAATAAATCTTTCCTATATTTTCGATAATATTCACGATACGAATCTTGACTATAATTATTAATAAATAAGTCATATTGTTCTTTATAAGATAATCCCAGCTCAGTAATTATATTTACTATACTTATCGCAGTGTATACTTCTAATGGTAAATCCATATTCTTATTCTTAGTATGTTCTAAAAAAGAAGCACAAAATATACTATCCATAAAAAATATGCTTTCTGCATAACTTATAGCTTCAAGTCCACCATATCTTTCAGTTTCTCTTTTATATGTATCGATGCAAACTTCATTTATCAAGCCTTCTTCATATAACTTTGATAACCAATCCTTTATGCAAGCTATAAGCTCATTTACTTCGTAGTTATGACTAATTTTAAATCTAAGCCTTATATGTGTATTTGGATCTGCATATCTTAAATAAAAGAATTTTTGAATATAGCCTTTTTTAATTAACTCTTCACAAAATGGCAAAATATAAAGTCCTATAAAATCTTCAAATCTATTTTTTGAGCTATATAGCTTCAATGAAATCCATTCATCAAATGGAACAAATACTCTATTGCTCTCTATTTCAAAGCACTTTTCACTATTAACAATATTATTGATAAATTTATAATCTATGCTATCATTATTAGAGTTTAATTCTTTCTTTATTGACAGCGGAGCTACTATTTCCGCAAAAAACTTTTTGTCATCACTTTTTGCTATACGATCATATATATCTCTTTCTATCTCGCAAATATATGTGTTGGCAGCATTTTTTGCAATAACTGTGTTGTATAACTCCCCAACATGAGACATATTATCTAAATTTAACAAAAGTCTATTGTCGCTTTCAATTAAATATACTAATTTATCAACATTCCATTTATCACAATAAGCCTTTATTTTTTTATAAAATTCTTCTTTACTTATTTTAAGCTCTTTTATATTCAAATTTCTTCTGTTTATTCTCCAAGTTTTAGGATAAACAACACATTTATCATATTTAATTCTTGGCGTAAAGTCAAGCTTTTTAAACGTATTTTTTATATAATCATAAAAATCTGATACAACATTTCTTTTATTCATTATACTAATTTCCAATAAAAATCTGTATATATTACCACAAAGCATATAATTCAATCTATTATTTGATTTGACTATTACTTTTTTTGACAATGACTTTGAATAAATAAAAAGATTATTTCCATTCTTTGATTTTTCAGCACCGATATATAAGTCATCTAAATCTATCCTGTTCTTTTCATAATTATTGTTTGTAGCTATTGCTATCTCATAATCATATGAATTATAATTCAAAGCTACATTGCTTAATCTTCCACTTTGTTGCAATTCAACTATTGTAGCTATTATTGTATTGTCACCATATAAAGAAGATTGATTTGTTTCAAAATCAAACATGTGCTTTTTCATATCTTCGTCCATTATGTCTATAAATCTCCCAAATGTTTTGCCTGCCTCATCAGAACCCAAATTCTCGGCAAGGTGTAATAAAAAATCATCTTTATCTTCATTATAGGAAAGCATGGCATTTATTTCTATTGACTTTGGAATTTCAGTACTAGAAATATTATTTCCATTAACCAATTCAAAGATATCTTCTCCTAATTCTACTTCATTTTTACCCAGATAAATGGTTTCAAGAATTTTATTTTCAAAATAATTATTTATATAGCCCGATAGCCTGTCCACAGAATTATTTTTAATTGTCCTGTTAGAAGGAGGATTATTATATGTTGCAGGATATCCAAGTCCCTTTTCATCATCTAATAGCTCTAAAATAGGAACCAGTCTACAAAAACCATATTTATCCAAAAATTCATTTGCATACTCTTGTATATAATTATTTGACTGTATTGGCTTTGATAAGCATACCATAAGTGAAGCTACTGACTCAATTTGTCGTCTAAGATCATTACTAATCAGGCAACTATTTGTACTCATTTTCATGTCAACTTGTAAATAGTTAGGTGCTTCTGTAAATTCTTTCATTAAATTCACAATCTTTATGTATGTTTCTTCACCATATCCAAGCGGCAGATTATTATATTCTGATATTAAATTCTTAATTTGTAACAGCTTTACTATATACTCATTATCAAATTTTGATAGAATGCCTATAATATAATCAAAAGGACTACTGTTAGTCAATGGAGGTCTTAGCTCTGTTATTAAGTATTCATTTTTAATTAGAGTGTCTACAAAGCTTTTAATTACTGACTCATTTACATCCTTATTTAGCGATAGCATTTCTCTTAATAAATCATTATACTTTATAGGGCTTGTTGCTCTATCTAAAACATACATAACTTGCTTTGTGTATCTTATAGATGCTGTCATATTGTCTAGCTCTTTATTACTTCTCGTCTGTCCATAATTGCTTATAAAAGGGTTTTTTAATCTATTTCCATGAACAGTACTAATACTATTTTTAATCAAATAGACATTAGCTAATACATTTTTATCATTTTCTAATATATATAGTACCTTGTATAGCCATTCCATATCAACTCTTGCATTCTTTACATGGTCTGTATAATTTTTTAAATTAATGTCTGTTTTATCTTCAAAATACCCAATGCTAACACCAGCTGCCGCACCATACGGAGTAGTTCTTGTACTCATTCTAATAAGATATTTAGTAGCTGATTTTAAAACCTGCTCTAATTTTTTTGCTTCTTTTATATTCTTTATATTTTTTATATCCTTATATAAGCTATTGCTAGATATAAGGATAGCTTCTCTTATAACCGGATTGTTTTCTATGATAGAAGCTATATTATCTGAGGTTTTTTTCACATCATCAATAAAAGGTTCTATAATAAATGTTGGGGTGCATGATAATTAATCATCATAACCTCAGCATTTTTTATTACAAAAAAAAGAT
>JBPOHM010000363.1:0-3740 GCA_052035585.1 Bacillota bacterium | reverse complement strand
GGTCCAATTTTGTGTGCATTTTTCTTTCCCATAAAAATAGCCTCCTATAGTTTTATTTTACCATAGAAAGCTATTTTTGTATTTACAGACTTTTTTTCATAGTCTCTTTTAATGTAGATTATGTTTATATAGAAGTTTCTCTTTGTACATTTGCTTATCAGCCATATTAATGATTTGCTCAGGATCAACATCCATCCCTGATTTAAAATGTGATAGACCATGACTTGCTGTTATAGTATAAGGTTTTTCAGCCTTTACATTTACTTTATTAAAGCTATTTAAAATATTTTCCCAAACAGCTTCAACTGTACTTATGTCTTTATTTTTAAATATTATTATAAACTCATCTCCACCTAATCTGAAGAATATATCATCCTGTTCAAGTTCTTCACTTACTAGATCGCAAAAGAATTTTATATAATTATCCCCTTCTCCATGACCATAGGCATCATTAACGATTTTTAAATTATTTATATCTATAAAGCAAACAACAAATTCCTTAAATGTATTTTTTGATTCATCAATAAGATCTTGTATAACCTTTAATCCAGCCCTTCTGTTGTTTATACCTGTTAGAACATCTGTTGAAGCATATTTTGCAAGTTTTTCGTCAGCCTTCTTTTTCTCAGTAATATCCATTACACCAGCAAGAATACATTGGGTTCCTTGATATTCAATTAAATCATAATTGGCAAGTATCCATCTCTTATTGCCTTTTATGTTATACTCAACAATATAGTTGTTAATACTACTATTTCTTTTCAGTTCGTCAATAATTTGTAATCTGTCTTCTTCTTTAATATAAAAATCTTTTAAATAGCTATTGTTTAATTCATCATGTGTAAGACCAAAAAAACTACCAGCTTTATCACTATACTTAAGAATTTTTCCATCATCTAACCTTGTAACAAAAATAGGAAATGGGTTTATATGAAATAGTTTTTTAAAATTTTCTTCACTTTCTTGCAATTTTTTATTATTGACATAATTATCTATTTTAAATTTATAAAATGAAAAAGACATCAACCAGGCTATAACAATCATAATGCTTGAATTCATAGCTTTCGTTGCAAAATCATATGGATTATTAATAATATTATTAACAGATATTAAAAAAATTATATGATTTATACCAAATGTTAATAACATATAGCATGGCTTTATATTTAATATTATTGCAGAAGAAAATGCCATTATAATGTATGTATAAATATTTCCTGTAAAAAGCTGACTATTTATTGAGTGGAGTATCCCTAATAAAACAAACGAAAAGACATATATCTTTGTAACAATGCTTATTATGTTATATTTACCTATATGTTTTCTTTCTACAATTTTCTTGTGTAATAATAAGTAAGTAATTGATGCAATTATACCAATCGAATGTAAAACAATCAAATTTGTCTTATATACAATATTATCTAAATCTTTTAATACTACAAAATCAAAATAAAATAAGATTATAGATAAAAAAGCTACAGCAAAAGAAATATACCTTATTCTACTTAGTACTAGTAGGTCATTTATTTCTTCAAACTCTCTATAATCCTTATTTTCTCTGTTGCATTTTAAAAGATTAAAAAACTTCTTTATAAATTTCATTTTTTATAGATTCCTTTAAACATTATTTGTCATCATACTTAAATGTCGTTTATCTATTATAAATTATATGAAATAAATTTTCAATATTTTATTTTTATTATATAAAATATTAACTAAATATCATAGTTTAATGCTTTTTCTAATTGAATTAATTCAATTGCTTTATACCAATAAAAATAAGCTTCCGGATCAAATTTTTTAATAGAATTAAACTTTTTAAAAGAAGGGTGTTCAATTCTAAGTTCACTTAGATTAATTTCAGAATTGTATTTTTCAAAATCATCTAATTCATACTTTAGTAGATTTGAAAGGTATGCAGCCTTAGAAGCACTATTAATTGCATTTTCTATAATATAATTTTTTGAAAATATGTAGTCTCTTATTCTACTTACACCATTTTTTAGAAGATCAAATATTTCATTATTAATTCTTCCTCTTTCACTTAGAATTTTTGAAGTTTCAAATATATCATTAAGTACATCTATATAAGTTAGATTTATATTCATTTTTCTATATATTAATTCTTGCTCTGCTATTTTAATAAATGTATTTTTTACTTCATTTAGATCTTTCATTTCATCAAATAAGTTGCCTATATCAAATAGTTGCTTAATAATTTCCAACTCTTTATTTTTTCCATATGGTATACCAGTAGTATTAGGAGCAAAAGCTGTAAGTTTATCTCCTAAAATGCAATCGACACTTGGCATTTTTACTTTAACCTCTGGATCGATGTAGTCTATTAAATCACAATAAATATTTTTTTCTATTATTTTTGTATAGTGATTTTTCTCAAAAAGTATATCTAATAAAATATAAGTTTCTTCATTATCTAATACTGAAGTGTAAAACATTTTATAGTGAGATTTAGGAACATCATTATCTTTAAATCTAATATTTTCTTCAAAGCGAGTAAAAATTTCGCTATTTTCAATAATCTTTTTAAGCACTCGTTCTATGTCAATATCTTGCTTTTTTTCTTCAACTATTATATCAATGTCTATTGAAAATCTATGCATTTTATTTAGCAGTAATAATAGAGATGTACCACCTTTAAATATAAATTTTAAATTAGCTTTTTGCAGTTCTTTTAACAAATGGAGTGCTTTTGTCACTTTTTCAATTAATATAGGATCTGCCTTTCTATTACCTCTTGCATATTGATTACTTTTCTCAAGTATCCATTCTTTTGTAAATGTTTTTTTACTTATCATTTTTCCCCCTTATATTAATAACATTTCTTTTGAAATTCCTACCTCATTTTCAAGAAAATAAATTAATTTATCTTTTATATGTCTCTTATTTGCATATTGTCTTAATGTGGATTGATTTATATTATAAGTATTAAAAAATTCTTGAAATATATTTTTAAGTTCGGATCCTTGATAGCTATTAAATATTTTTTTATCCATATATAAGTCTACTATGATTTTTTCAATAGTAGGAATCTTAATACTTTCTTTTTCCATCAATGGTGATGTCATAGTGAGATTTTTAATGATAATATTATTATACTTAGATATTATATAATGTTCTATTTCAAATTTTTTAGAATTTAAATAAACATTACTATAGTCCTCTTGTAGATAAGAAAACACAGCACGTGCAGCATCTTTTTCAACTTCTAATATTATATTGTTAGAAAATACTTGATGTACCATATACTTATTCAGCCATGAAGTTTCCCAAATAGCTATTTTAGCATATGGAAATTTTTTCTTTATATTAAAAAATAAATTAATGAGTTGATCACTAATTGGAGGTTCAAAATTCTTTTTACTTGTTGTTATATAAACACCTTTCATTAATGAATTAATAATACCTTGTTTTTTTAAATTATGAACTCTCAACTTAAAAGCTGATTTTTTAAGATCCGGTTCAAGCTTTTTATAAAATTCATACAAATCATTGCTAGTGAAGGGTTTGTTTTTAAAGTATTCTATTATTTCTTTTGATTTTAATTTATGATTAACCATATTCTATCTCCAAATAAAATTAACCGACGGAGCAATTTTAGATTTAGCTCCTTAAGTTAGTTTGCATATCTAAACATAGCATTTAACAATCGGAGCATTTTTGTAATTTGCTCCGATTGTTAGTTTAAAATTATTATATAATAAAAAAATAAAATATGCAAG
>JBPOHM010000180.1:0-1966 GCA_052035585.1 Bacillota bacterium | reverse complement strand
ATATGGGTAACTTCCCTCACATATAATACATACTTTCAACTTCTTAACCCCCTTTCAATGTTATAAATTAATCAAAATTTTATAAGCTAATTTTCACAACAGAATCCTTAACTCTAATAATATAATATTTGTCATTTATCTTAGTGTATTCTGCACCTTCTATTTTCTTAATATCTTTATCAGTCCTAAAATAAAAGCTTTGCCCTTCAGCAAAATTATCACATATCAAAGTAATTGCATTATCTATAATTTCCCACTTAAACTTTAATGATGTGTATGAATCTATATACCTTGTAGTATTAGATAAAGTGGTACTTTCAAGCCATTTTAATGGTTTAATAACTCTATTTTCAAACTTTGCTATTTCTTTTGCTCTTTCATTCCATGCTTTACTTCCATCTTCTAAACCCATTAGTACATTTACATCAAAACGATGCGATAAGAAGCCTTGGGATGCAATTATTGAACTTATATCCCAAATAGCACCATTATCCAATTCTTCACCATCGCTTACTACAGGAAAGCTATAATATTTATTATTTTTACTTATGTTGCTTACATATGTGTCCTTTGGATTTCCAGCAAAATTCCCTCGAATTACTGTTATATCCTCAAACTCACTTTTTATTTTCTGGTAAATATTATCATTAAATATACCAAATTGAACTGCAAATCCATTAATAACATATTTATTAAATATACTTTTAAAATTACTATAAAAATCAGCATTTAAAGTAATAGATTCATCATCATTGAAATTTCCAGCAAATATTACTTCTCCACCATATTGCATTGATGATTTACTTATAGTATAAAAAAGATTACTACTAGTTGCAGGAAATGTAGCTACATTAGAATTAGCTACTAAAATACTTGAAGTAATTTTCAACTCATTTCTTACAGCCATACCTTGAAAGCTTGGCCAAATCTTATCCTTAATTAAAGATTCAATGGTTCTTCCATATAGCTCCATAGATTTTCCGTTATTATTACTATTTGTTATAGGAAAATTATCTAGAAACAATGACTTTGTACCCATAATAGGATAAATAAAATCATCAAGCAGCTCAGATATGGCACCACTTAAAATACCCATGGATTTACTATCCTCTAGAAATGTTGCATTTATAACTAAAACTTCACCATCTCCATATTTATTTGAATAAACCACAGGAACCTTTGACTTTTTATCAAAAATATAGACCTTTGCATCATCTCTTATCTTAATCCATGTTGATGCATTAAATCCAGAATAAGTAAGCTCTTTCTCCATGAATGGTAAAAAATTTTCACTTATTATAAAATCATTATAATTTACCTTTATTGTCTTATCTATAATGCCTAATACCGGTTGTAAATATGAATCATCATTTTGCTCAGCTAGACCAGCTGCTAAAATAACCCTTCCACCATTTTTAATAAACTTCTCTAGCTCTTGCAAATCAACACAGTCAGATATTTTATCTACAGTAAAAACCAATAAAGAACTAGTGGGTATATGTTCAAGGTTAATAGTTTTACTTAATTTATAATCTAATTTCATATTGCTAAAAAGCTCAACAATATTATCGGCTATTTTATTATCCTGTCCTATTACATAAAATGTTTGATTTTCTTTAATTAATGATAAATCACCACTTATCAAACTATTACTTTGTTGTATATCATTTTCAAAAACAACGTTTTCAAAATTATTTTCTTGGAAACCATATATAAGAAAAATTAAACTTATAATAATAGTTATTAGAATTATACTTACTAATCTCCTCAATGATAACATTTTATATCACATTCCTCTAATCTGTTAATTTATTGTATTGCATACTTTAATTGAGCTTTTTCTTGTTTTAATAACCAAAATCTCACAAGCTCAAGGCCTTCACTAGATAAAGGTATAGAAGAACTACGTAAATCATTAAAGATTTTGTTAAAATTATCTTCTTGATTTGTTTCATAATACATTTTT
>JBPOHM010000240.1:0-6566 GCA_052035585.1 Bacillota bacterium | reverse complement strand
TAATATAAATTCAAACATAATAGTTCATCCCTTCTTTTTATTTAATCATCATAGAGAAATATAATTTTATTTTTACATAACAAAAAAAGGCTCAAAGAAATAATACCTTAAACCTTTTTTAAATCTAAAGCTGGAAAAGTTTCCACGCTTATATTAATATTCATTATACATTTATTTATATTTCCCAAAATCAATTCCCCCTATATAAATAAAAATATTCCTTATTCTTCTTTTTTCTCTCTAAGCATTAGCTTAGTTACTGTCTCCTTAACATCTGTTGAATTATCTAGTATATCGTGCATTGCGAAGGTTATTGGCATATCTACATTGTTTTCTTTAGCAAGCTCATAAGCTGCATATGTTGTAGTTATACCTTCTACAACCATTCCTATTTTTTGTATAGCTTCATCCTTTTTAAGTCCTTGACCGATTAAAAATCCTGCATTTCTATTTCTACTGTGCTGACTTGTACAGGTTGCTATTAGATCTCCAATCCCGGATAAACCTTGGAATGTTGTTAGCTCTGCGCCAAAGCAAGTGCCTAGTCTTGATATTTCTAAGACTCCTCTAGTCATTAACGCAGCTTTTGCATTGTCACCATAACCAACTCCATCTGATATACCAGCACCAAGAGCTATTATGTTTTTAAGAGCTCCACCAAGCTCAACACCCTTTACGTCCTTACTTGTATATACTCTAAAATAGCTAGTCATGAAAATATCCTGAGCAGTTCTTGCTGCCTCTTCTGATTCTGATGCTACTGTAACTGCAGTTGCTAAGCCACGTCCTAATTCCTCTGCATGTGAAGGGCCAGAAAGTATAACATAATCACAGTCTGTGCAGTGTTCCTTTATAATATCTGATATTAAATAATGTGTTCCAAGCTCTATTCCCTTTGAGCAATTGATAATAATTTTATTCTTTATATATTGCTTAGGTATTTTTTCAAAAACCTTACGTATATTTTGTGTTGGTATGACATTGACAATTATTTCACTATCACCTAATGCTTCATCCATATCAGTCGTAAAATACAACTTTTCTGGAAGTATTACATTTGGAAGATATTTATTATTTACTCTTGTGTTCCTTATGTCATTGCATTGGGCTTCATCTCTTAGCCAAACCTTAACATCGTGTCCGTTCTCACATAGTACCTTTGACAAAGCTGTTCCCCAGCTTCCTCCACCTAATACAGCAATTTTTTTCATTATACACCTCTACAAACAATCTTAGAGCTTGAGCTTCTTCTCTTCACCCTTCATAAGTCTTTTAATATTTTCTCTATGCTTAAATAAGCACATTCCAGCATATATTAAACAAAATATAACTAACTTATAATTTTCAAAATATCTTGAAATAAGTACTATAGCTGATAAGGTAACACCAATTAGTGATCCTATAGATACTATTCTTCCAGCAAAAGCTATTGATACCCCAATTATAAAGCAAATAAGTGTTACAATAGGATGAAGTGAGAGCAACACACCTATTGTTGTAGCGACTCCCTTGCCACCTTTAAATTGCATAAATACAGGCCAATTATGTCCTACAATTACCATTATACCTGCTATGTAAGCACCATCCGTACCAGCTATCCATTTACCTATCAATGCTGCTAGCACACCCTTAAGCATATCAAATATAAATGTTATTACTCCTATTTTAAATCCATAGGCACGTATCATGTTAGTTGAACCAGCATTTCCACTACCGTGTCTTCTAACATCATCATTAAATAATAGCTTACTAATAATTACTGAAAATGAAATGGTTCCAATTAAATATGCTAAAATAGCTATGAATATAAGTTTCATTTTAATAATCTCCTATCTCTTATTAATCTCCACTTCTATTTTTAAACTCTATCGTTATTGGGTTTCCCTTGTACTCATAATTTTCTCTTATCTTGTTTTCTATATATCTAACATAAGAGAAATGAACTAATTCACTATCATTACAGAAGATAACAAATTTTGGTGGTGCAACACTAACCTGAGTAGCATAGTAAATTTTAAGTCTTTTACCCTTTACGCTTCTTGGAGGATTCATAAGTACTGCTTCTGTTATTATATCATTTAATATACCAGTTGAAATTCTAAGATTTCTAAACTGCATAACCTCATCAACTAATTCTAAAAGCTTGTTTGCTCTTTGTCCTGTTAAAGCTGACATAGTAAGTATTGGAGCATAATCTAAATATGCAAGGTTAGTTCTAACCTCATCAACAAACTTGTTATATGAGCTATTATCCTTTTCAATTAAATCCCATTTATTTAATACGATAATCATTCCCTTGCCATTTTCATGTGCATAGCCTGCAATTCTTGCATCCTGCTCAGTTACACCATGCTCTGCATCCATAACTAATAGGCAAACATCTGCTCTTTCAACAGCAGCGTAAGATCTAACTACACTATATCTCTCAATATTTTCAGATATTTTACTTTTCTTTCTAATACCTGCTGTATCGATAAGTGTGTATTTTTTGCCATCCTGTATAAACTCTGTATCTATAGCATCTCTTGTTGTTCCAGGTATGTCACTTACTATAACCCTTTCCTGTCCAACAATTCTATTGATTATAGAAGATTTTCCTGCATTTGGTTTTCCTATAACAGCTATTTTTGTATTGTCTTTGTCCTCTTCAACATCATGATAATCCTTAAATTTTGCAATTACTTCATCCAATAAATCTCCAAGTCCTAAGGCCTCAGCAGCTGAAATTGAAATAGGATCACCAAGTCCAAGATTATAAAATTCATAAATATTGTCCTCATTAACATGCTTATCAATTTTATTGCAGACAAGTATTATTTCCTTCTTTGATTTTCTAAGCATCTGTGCAACTTCATAATCTGCACCAGTAACACCATCCTTACCATCAACCATAAAGAGTATTACATCTGCCATATCAATTGCTATTTCAGCTTGTTTTCGCATTTGAATAAATATTGTATCCTCAGAATTTGGTTCAATTCCTCCAGTATCAATTAAAGTGAAATAATTATCTAACCATTCACATTCTGCGTAAATTCTATCTCTTGTAACACCTGGAGTATCCTCAGTTATTGCTATTCTCTTGCCTGCTAATCTATTGAAAAGCGTTGACTTACCAACATTAGGTCGTCCTACAATTGTAACTATCGGTCTTGCCATTTTTATCTTCCTCTCTCATTAACTAATAAATTTACTAATTTATCTCCGTTTACTTCACAAACATAAACCTTTGTATTTAATTCTCTCTCTAAATCCTCTATCTTAACATCATCTAGAAATATACTGTCCTCAAATTCAACCATTACCTTTGGTATAATAAGATTTTCATACCCCTTACCCTTTAACTGATTTATTATATCATTACCAGTCACCAAGCCTGCAACAGTAATATCTTTACCAAAGCACTCATTAATTATTTTAACAACTTCAATTTCTATACCTGTTTTTTCAGAAATCTTACTAGTAAGCTTAAGCATAAGCTCATAAGCAGCTACTCCAGTAACTATAGTAAATTTCTTTGAACTAGATATATTTGATTTCTTTAAGTTATTTAAGCTGTCATCAATTTCTCTTTCCAAAAGTCTAAATAAGCCTATCCCATTTTCTATCTGATCAAAATCCTCATAATCAGAATATGGTGGGAACTCGCTTTGACTTAGGACATAAAATTCATCTGCAATAAACACGAATCTTGTTCCATATTTCTTAAATAAATCCTTTTGCTTTTTCTCTACTTGACTTATAAGCTCTAATGAGCTTTCCTTATCAAATTTTTCTAGATTATATAATCTTTCTCTATATGCTGTCAATCCTACAGGCACAACAGCAACGCTTCGTACATTTGGATAAAGTGTTATTAAATCGTCTATAGTATTATTTAAAACTTCCTTATCATTTATGTTTCTACATAAAACTATTTGACAATCTACAGTAATATCTGCATCACATAGCTTCTTTAGATAAAGCATTATATCCTTACCATCATCTTTACCCATCATTTCGTTTCTTATCTTTAAATCAGTTGCATGAACAGAAACCTTTATAGGACTAATTCTATATCTTATAATTCTATCTATCTCATCATCTGACAAGTTAGTAAGTGTAATGAAATTTCCATATAAAAATGACAATCTTGTATCATCATCCTTTAGATAAAGAGTTTTTCTCATACCTCTTGGCATTTGGTCAATAAAGCAAAATATGCAATTATTTTTACATACCTTAATATTGTCCATTAAAGGATTTTCAAATATAATCCCTAAATCCTCATCGTATTCCTTTTCAATTTCTAGCTCCCAAATTTCACCATTAGGCTTTTTTATTTCAAGTGTAATATCACAGTCTGAAATTTGATATTTATAATCTATATAATCCTGGATACTAGCTCCATTAACACTGACAAGCTCATCACCAGCTTCAATTTCAAGCTCCTGTGCTATACTGTTTCTTAGCACACTTACAATTTTATTTACTATCATGTTTATCCTTCTTTTTTATTTTAAATATGTAACCTATTTAATTATCAAACCCTTGCTATACAAGCATTTCATGTCTTATATGTATTTTATTCTAATTCTAAGCTATAATAAGCTTATAATAAGGATTATTATACCACATATTTATCAAAAATAAAATTATATTTTACAATTATTCTTATATATGATATTATCTAACTGTACATAATACATTTATCTAATTATAAATTTGATAAAAACTAAATTATTTTGGAGGTTGTTATGAAATTTTCAGAGTACAAATATGTAAGACCGGAAGTTGACGTAATGAAGCCTAAGTTTGAAGGACTATTAGAAAAATTCAAGGTTGCTTCAAGCTATGAATAGCAAAGTGAAATTATGGACCAAATAATAGAGCTTAGCAATGAATATGGAACTATGTCAACATTAGCTAGTATAAGAAACTCAATAAATACAACAGATGAATTTTACGATAAGGAAAACGATTATTTTGACACTGTAGGTCCAATATTCCAAGGCCTTAATGTTGAATATTACAAAGCATTAATATCATCTAAGTTTAGAAAGCAGCTTGAAGAAAAGTATGGTGCACAGTTATTCAAATTAGCAGAGATGGAAATCAAAACCTTCTCTGATGAGGTTTTAGAGGATCTTCAAGAGGAAAATAAATTAGTTAGTCAATACAATAAGCTAGTTGCTTCAGCAAAAATAGAATTCCAAGGACAAATAAGAAATCTATCACAAATGACTCCTTTCAAGCAAGATAAGGACAGAAATGTAAGAAAAGAAGCTACAGAAAAATCTAATGCTTTCTTTGAAGAGCATGAAAGTGAATTTGATGAAATTTATGATAAGCTTGTTAAAGTAAGAACTAAAATTGCTCAAAAGCTTGGATACAAAAACTTTGTTGAACTAGGATACCTTAGAATGGCTCGTTCAGAATATGGTCCTAAGGATGTAGCATGGTATAGAGATCAGGTTTATAAGCATCTCGTTCCAATCTATGTAGAGCTTAGAAATAGACAAGCAAAGAGACTTGGAATAGAAGACTTCAAGCATTATGATGCTCCATTACTATTCAATACTGGAAATGCAACACCAAAAGGAAATAAGGATTGGATGGTTGAAAGAGCTAGAATAATGTACAAGGAGCTTTCACCTGAAACAGATGAGTTCTTTAGCTTCATGGCTGACAATGAATTATTAGATTTAGAAAGTAAAAAGGGTAAGCAAGCTGGTGGATACTGTACATATATCCCTAATTATCGTTCACCATTTATATTTGCTAATTTCAATGGTACCTCAGGAGACGTTGATGTTTTAACTCACGAAGCAGGTCACGCCTTCCAAGTTTACCAGAGCAGAGATTTTAAAGTTCCTGAGTATGGCTTCCCTACTTATGAAGCATGTGAAATTCACTCAATGAGTATGGAATTTATAACTTGGCCTTGGATGCATCTATTCTTTGAAGAGGATGAGTTAAAATATAAGTTCTCACACTTAGCAGATGGATTATTATTTATACCATACGGAGTAAGCGTTGATGAATTCCAACACTTCGTATATGAAAATCCAGATGCTACTCCAGCTGAAAGAAAAGCTAAATGGAGAGAAATCGAGAAAAAGTACTTACCAACTATCGATTACGATGGAAATGAGTTCATGGAAAGAGGTGGATTCTGGTTTAGACAAGGACATATATTTGCTAGACCGTTCTACTATATCGACTACACTCTTGCTCAGGTTTGTGCATATCAATATTGGGTAAAATTCAATCAAGATAGAAAGTCAGCTTGGGAGGATTATGTAAGATTATGTAAGGCTGGAGGAAGCAAGCCATTCCTTGAGCTAGTTAAGCTCGGAAATATCAAAAACCCATTTGAGCCAGGAATTATGGAAAGCATAATCCCACCTATCAAAGAGTGGTTAAATAGTGTTGATGATACAAAACTCTAGAAATAATTTTCTTCGTTCACTCTATAAAACATGGCCTTTAGTTTAATTACTAAAGGCCTTTTAAATTTTACTTGTTATTCAATTATGTTTTTTGATATAATACAAATATATAGATTTTTTATATCTTCTTGATAT
>JBPOHM010000142.1:0-7164 GCA_052035585.1 Bacillota bacterium | reverse complement strand
TCAGGATCAAAGGTTCTCAATGTTTCCTTGTCGCTTTTATTCGTTTTGTACTTTCTTTCTAGAATTTTAATTTCCTCACATAGATTCGCCCACGATTGAGTTTTGTCCTCAGCAGACCTACTAGATTGTTTAATTCGAATCCTTGAAACAATACTATTTATACTCTTAAAATACTTTTCCATTTTAATATACATTAACAGATAATGACTTGTAATAATAGATATAAAACAATAGAATTAGAAATGGATTTAGAAAAAAACAAATGGAAATATTACTCCCCTACTTTTGAATTTACTAAAAAAATTCCACTTTCAATTGATGCTTCTCCGTGGGGAGGACATAGCTTTTTTGCTTATGATTTAGTAGCTAATACAAAACCCAAGGTTATTGTTGAACTAGGTACATACAAGGGCAATTCTCTCTTTGCTTTTGCACAAGCTGTAAAAGATTTAAACCTTCAAACAGAATTACATGCAATAGATACATGGGAGGGAGATATTCACTCTGGTTTCTATAAAAATGATATATATGAACTATTTATAGAAGTTAAAAACAAATACTATAAAAATTTAAATATCACTCCACACAAGATGCTCTTTGATGACGCTATTAAAAATTTTGAAGATAATAGTATAGATATATTACATATTGATGGGTTACATACATATGAGGCTGTTAAACATGATTTTGAGACATGGTTACCTAAAGTAAATAAAGATACAGGCATTATTATATTCCATGATGTGTGTGAGACTAAAGATGATTTTGGTGTGTACAAATTATGGGGAGAGCTAAGAGATAAGTATTCTAGCTTTACAATCAAAGAGTATCATGGACTAGGAATTTTATCTTTAAAAAAGAACTTCTTTGATAAAGACCAAAGTAATTTAGAGAAATATTACAATTTAGTAGAACAAAATCTTCTAGTTGAAAGCGAAATAGAGAAGGTAAAAAATGAGCAAATAGCTTTAAAAGAACAATACGCTTCCTTAGAACTTGAGAAAAAGAAGCTATTAAATGATAATAAGGACTTGGCAGATGAAAACACCAATCTTATAAACGAAAACAAGAACTTGACAGATGAAAACACCAATCTTATAAACGAAAACAAGGACTTGGCAGATAAAAACACCAACCTTATAAACGAAAACAAGAACCTATCAAGTGAAAATATTTCTTTACATAAGAAAACAAATCAAATGCATATAGAAGTAGAAGAGTTCAGATCTTTTAAGAAAGGAAGGATCTGGAAAACATTAGAAAAATATCGTAAAATCAAAACTAAGGTTAAAAGAAAATAAAATGAACAAAATAGATATTCAAATACTTCTATACTTTTCAAGTGATGACTTAATGAAATTACTAAAAAGTATACAAGTCTTAGAAGCAACAAAATACCAAGTCCATTTCCATTTCATGGATCAATCAGAAGATACAAAAGAATTTGCTAAAGTTAATGAAATGGTAAAACAAGCGAAGAAAGAAATAGGAAAGAATATTGAAATAACAATGGACAAACAACCTAACTATGGTTTTGGTAAGGGACATAATGAAGTGTATAGAAAAAACAAAGATTCATATGGAGACTCTTTTATCATATTAAATCCAGATACTATCATTCATCACAATCTCATAGACAATATTGTAAAATATTTAGAATACCTTAAAAATGAGAATTGGGGGTTGTTAGAATTAACACAATTTCCAAGTGAACATCCTAAATACTTTGACCCTCAAACCTTAGAAACAAATTGGGCCTCAGGTGCAGGTACAGTTATCAACTCTAAAGCATTTGAAAAGGTTGGAATGTTTGATGAAAATATCTTTATGTATGGAGAAGATGTAGACCTATCAATACGAATGAGGATGAATAAATTCAAAATATTACATTTACCCAAGGCGCAATTTACTCACTTAACAAAAGATACAGATGTTTCTAAACAGAGTGATTTTACAAGAATAAGTAAACTAGCTGCAGAATTATACCTTCGATATAAATATGCTAAAGAAGAGGATGTAGAACAATATATCAACCTTATCGGCGAAAATGATCCTCAAAGGAAAGATATACTAAAGAAATTCCAAGAAATGAAGAAGAAACTAGATAAGAGAACATACTACAAAGATTTTCTTAACAGTGAGAATCAAGATTACACTAACTTTAGATGGACACTCTAGATGAGCAAGAAATGGACTGTTATAGTTAGAACACAAGGAAATAACTTAGAGTTGGAGTTAAATAACACTCTTAATTCATTAATTGCACAAACATATGAGAATCTTTCTGTTTTAATAACAATACATAGTGATAAAGAACAAGTAATAAAGAAGACCCTTGCATTTCTAAAACCATATCAGAAAATGATTGATATTAAACCAATTATTGTTAAAGATAAACAAGGTAATAGATCTCACCCTCTTAATGTTGCACTTAAGAACCTAGATTGTGAATATCTTTCATTTTTAGATGATGATGATATCTACTATTCCAATATGGGAACTACTTTGATAAAAGCACTTGAAGATAACAACAAAACATTTGCATTGGGAAGAGGTATCAATGTAAAGCAGAGGATAGAAAAAGACATTACAGGTAAAGAATACCTCTATACTGTTTCGAAAGCTAAAAGACCTTATCAGGAATATTCAAAACCCCTCCTACTCTTAGAAAACTTTATTCCCTTTAACACTTTTATTCTAAAAAGTTCCTTATTAAACAATGTTAAGTTTAATGAATATATGGAATTTTTAGAGGATTGGGATTTTCTTAAGCAGTTAATATTAAAAGAAGAGTTTTCTATCATCCAATTAGGTGATGTACCAGTATCCGAATACAGAAGAAGATATGATAATACAGATACATATAATGAAGATAATCATCAGAAGTGGTTAGAGTCTAGAGATATAACTGATAACCTATTAAAAGATAAAGAGACTACCATTAAAATTGGAGATCTTAAACATATTAGGTATTTCTATGCTAATGATTTTGCAAAGGAGTTTGAGAAACAGAGAATAGAAAGGGAAAAGAAGTATGAGGAAGAAAGAGTAGAAAAAGAAAAGGAGTTTGAAGAATACAGAATAGCAATGGAAACAGAGATATCAAGGATATCAAGAAATACTGGTTATAGAATATGGAATACAGCTATTAATAATAAGATTTTAAAAAATACTGTTGTTAAGTTAGTAAGATATATAAGAGGGTTAATTACTAAGGGGAAATCACGTAAGTAACATTTTCAATAGGACAATCATTAGAAAAGTTTAAATCATCTTTCTTAATCAAATAGGTTTCCCCAATGGAAAGACTAGAACATTGTGACCAATAGCCATCATATCCTAATACCAGTATGTAATCCGCAGCTGATTTCTCTACAATTGTGTTTATCCTTTCATTAAGCGTTGTATATTGTCCCCCTGTGGAATAGTTTGACAGGTAGTAGCGCACATAGATAGCAGGTATTGCCATATTCCCAAGCCGAACTCCAACTTCGTCAACTATCAATACCTTAGAATCTTTAGATAAATGACTTTTTACTTGTTCTGCTATATTATAAGAACTTTCCTGCCACTGAAAGTCTTTATATCTCCCACTATGAGGCTCAAGCTTAAAGTTAAGATCATACTTAAGATATATCTGAGAGAGAAGGAACAGTCCTGAAAGTAAAGTAAACAGCATAAACAAGATATCATACAAAACCTCTTTATTTTTAGAAACCCTAATTTGCATATAAGTAAAAGCGTAAGAACAAGCAAAAAAACTCATTCCCATATACCTTAATAAGCTTCTACTTGTAAGATCACCCAATCTTATAACATAGAAAAACAAGGGTATAAAAAGAGTACCAAGTACCAATATAGCCAAGAAGTACTTAGTTTTTCTTGAAGCTTTAAAAAAACCAAAAGCAAGAGAACAGAAGAAGGCAATATAAAGGAAAAATATGTAAGGAGCATTTTCCATTATAAACTTTAAAACAGTCTCAATATATACAGAGTAATCTTTTAATGATGCTATACGTATAAGTTTACTCGTAGTTTCCATAATACCTGCAACGTTAAACTGGGACAGATGTTTTTGCTGAATAGCAAATAGAAGACCAAGGAGTAGTATAACTAAAACTATTCCATACTGCTTCCTTAGTTGTTGAAAATTCTTAATCCAATACTTAATATCATGTAGAACAAACACTAATAACAAAAATGCTGCAACAACCACATATGGACTCTTAGCAAGATACAAACCTATCGCAATCACAGGGAGAAGAAAGAGTCTCTTATAATACCCATCTACTGTCACCTTTGACTGTAATAGAACAGCAGTAAAAAGAAGAACTAAAAAAGAACAAAACACATCCGAATATAGTGTTACTATTATATTCTGTATTGAAAGAAATATTATTGGAACAAGAAACAAAAAAAGATACAAGAAAGATTTAAGTCTCTTAGAAGGTTGTTTATAAATTCTTTTGAAAACAAGAAGACAAGAAAGAAAGGAGAAGTAAACAGTAATAATACTAGCAAATTGTTCATATATTCCTCCTAAAACCTTGTAGATCAAAAAAGAGTAGAATGAATAAAAAGAAGAATAAGAGAAATAAGTCAACACATCAAATTTCCAATCCCTAAGTCGCATATTTTCAAACAAGTATTTGGAGTCTACAGCCCAAAAAGTAAAGCTGTCCCAATGGGGGAAAAATTGTTCTAAGCATATTTGGACAAGAAGATAAAACAGGAGGACGAAAAGAAGAACCCATAAGATATCCAATAATTGAAATCTTTTATCAAAAGCCTTCTCTAAGTCACTATCTTTTTTACTCAAAATCGTATACAAGAGACTAGCAATAGATAAGACAACAAAGTAGATAATTAAAAAAGTATCAGTGTAGATAACTCCAACCATACCCAACATAAGAAGAAAGAAGACACTAAGAAAACTTCCAAGTACTAAGGAGTTAATTATAAAATCAAGTTGATTGTCATACTTAAATGTTTCCTTGAAAAACTTTGCAAAACCCATTCCACTAATCAAGAAAACAAGAATCAGAGAGATTATACTAACAAGTGGGAAATACTTATAAAGCAATACAGACAGCAGAAACAACAGAACTGGGACAACTATTAACAAGACAAACCTCCATGAATATTTCTTTACTTTTGTAATTTCCTTTTTCATAAGATTTGTAATAACTACATCACTTTACTTGTTTTCTTTTTTCTATCAAATACTTAGTTAAATACAACACCCCAAACAACATAACCAATACAATAACAATAATACCTCTATCTAACAATGCTAACTGCATAATCTGTTCATTATTAATACCAAGTATATCAGAAGTAATAGAGAATATCCCTTCTCTAATACCTAATGATCCAGGAGTAATACTTACTAGTAAGGATAATCCAGATAAACAGTTATATAAAATAACATTCATAATACTAACATCGATATTTAGTGCTCTAAACTCAAAATGAAACAATGCTATACCTGCAACTAATGCAATCAAGGTTATAACTATCAAAGAAAGTAACAACCTTTTATTCTCTACAATCATATTCCAACCTTCTAATATATTCTTAATAACACCTAACACCTTATCTATTATCTTGTTCTTACTACCCTTAATCTTCTTAATTGGAAATTTCATAAAACTAAGTACTAACATAACTACAAAAAGACCTCCAAAGAAAAGATACAAAGGTATAGATGTAACATCATACTTAATGGAAATAACAACTAAGGATATTAAACCAATAAAAGCATTAACTAAGAAGACTATAATATAATACCCATACAAAGTAGATACAAAATACTCATATGGAAATTCAAAATTCTTTTTTAAGTACACAGACCTAATAACAGCACCACCCCTCATGGGCAAAAAGTAATTACCTAACGAAGATATAACAGATACATAGAAAGCCTCAATAAGAGATATCTTCTTTTTAAATGTTTTTAAAATTACTTTTATAAAAACTCCATTAAGATAAAAGATAATACTGTAAGAGATAATAATCCCGACTAAAGGAAGAATAGGAACAGATAACACTTTAAGAAAATCTTCTTTGTTATTAATGAAATAGTAAACAAAAAAACCTAAAACTGCTATGGTAATAACAATTTTTAAATACTTAAATAATTTTTTCATTCTATTTTGATATCTTTACTAGAACTATAGTCCAAGGGAGAGGATTCTCTACTCCTACTATTTCAAAACCATTACTCTTAAGGAATTTCAAAAGAGATCTCCTACCCCAATGTTGTACATGACCAGGAGTATTACCAAAATCCCTCAAATACTTAAGACGAACCATATTTAAGATTCTCCAAATTGGTTCTCTTGGAACACCTATTATTACATAATTTCTACCTACCCTTTTCATCTCTTCCAATGCCTTATCCGGATATTCCAAGTGTTCCATAACCTCTAACAACAATATCAGGTCTATTGATTTATCTTTTCTTTGTAAATCATAAGCACTCTCTTCTGTCACAACAAAGGAATTACCTAACTTCTCTCTAGCATTTTTCACATTCTCTTTTTCTACATCAGATGCAGCAAAGTCTGCACTCTTAGGTAACATCTCTTTAATCCTCTCTGTAGAGTAACCAGAACCACAACCCACTTCAAGAATCTTTCCGTTCTTCAATTCTTCCTTAGGTATTTTATTAATCAATATATTTAGAGAACGGAAATAATTATCTAAAAGCATATTTCCTATCTTCCCACTATCGGTATATTTGCCTGTAAATTCTTTCATGATATCTAGTGTTTAGATTAAATTATTTTGCTATGAAAGGTCGTTTTACTTTCCTTCATACTTCCCTTTCTTTAATTCATAAATTATTTTCTCTTGATTAATCCTTACTCTATTAAACATATCTGCTAACAAACCTACTATCATTAACAACAAACCAAATATTAGAAAACCTAAACCTATAAATCCAACTGACTTATATGGAGAGAAACTACCTTGTGTGAAATAATGGTAAAAAAGAAATGCTTCAAATCCTACTCCCATTAGTAACATAGCTGCTCCCATACCTCCAAAGAAAATCATAGGTTTGTAATCTCTTACTGTACGAATGATTATTTTTAATGTTCTAAACATATAGTTCAGAATACTACTAGCTACTCTAGATTTTCTCTCCTTAAAATATTT
>JBPOHM010000166.1:0-2651 GCA_052035585.1 Bacillota bacterium | reverse complement strand
AAATACTCTGAAGGATTGTCTATAGAAATCATTCCGTTTTCACTCATTTCAAAAAAGCCTATTTCTCCTGTTCCACCAAATCTATTTTTTGTACTTTGTAAAGCTCTTAACTCCTCTTCATTTTCTCCATCTATTATTAAAACTGTATCGACAAGGTGCTCTAATGCACGTAGCCCTGCTATCTCTTCGTTCTTGTTCATCTGACCGACTAGAATTACAGCTCTTGGCCTTTCGATATTTTTAGCTATAGTCAATAGCTTGTTTGCACACTCCATAGTTTGTGTTGGTGAGCCTGCTCTTGATGGCATGCATTCCTCTAAAGTAAATACTTGAATACTGTCAACAATTATTAAATCTGGATCAACCTCATCTATATATTCAACTACATTGTCCATACTTGTATCAGATAAAATCCATATATTAGAATTTATTTCTTTTAATATTCTTTCTGCCCTGCTTTTTATCTGACTATCACTTTCCTCGCCAGAAGCATATAAAACCTTAAGACCTTTTTGAGCAATATCATTTGCTATTTGTAGAAGTAGGGTTGATTTTCCAGCCCCAGGCTTAGCACTTAAAATAGTTATAGAATCTTTTACAATACCTCCGCCCATAACTCTATTGAATTCATTAATATTAGTTATTATTCTATCGCTGTTGCTTGACTCTATATCCTTTAATTTTTTTACCTTTTTTCTATTTACATTTAATTTTATATCATTTTTATTAGAACTAGCTTCAACAATTTCTTCAAAGGTATTCCACTCATTACAATTAGTGCATTTGCCCATCCATTTAGCACTCTCATATCCACAAGAGCTGCATATGTATTTGATTTTAGCTTTTGCCATACTATTCCCCCAAGAGTTTTTATTAATTATATCATTTTAAGTAATAATTTTAAATATAAATTTAATTCATCAAGAACTGGAATGATAATCAATCTTTTACTAAATTTTAAAAATGTTGTATTTAAGCCATTTTTAATAAGGCAATATTTTGCAAATTAATATTCTTAATTTGATGTTTAAAAAAATTAATAAAAAAATTAAAAAAATTAAAAATAACTATTGACATATTAAAATTTATGATTTATAATGTGCTTAAGATAAAGAAAATTAATTTAGAAATTAAATTTATGGAGGAGTATATGGTAAGCTTTTTTAAGAAGTCTGAGAAAATTGACAAGAAAATATATGACCTAAAGCAAGTTGAGCAATATTTAGACAAAACAGAAAATATAAAAAGGGATAAACAGGATTTTTATTTTTCCTTAGGTGGCTTTGTAAAAATATAATTTTAAGAAGGAGAAAAAGCTATGGATGATAGAATTAATGACATATTGTTAAATCTTCAAAATGGTAAGCTGGATGTTGACAATACAGTCAAAGAAATTAAAAGTCTAAAAAGATTTGATGTAGAAGAAAAGCATCAGAAAAAAGCAAGTAAATTAAAAATTTTTATTGATGCAACAGATGATAAAAGTGATAAAAAGGTCAAATTAAATCTTCCAGGAATACCATTTTGGTTAATTAAATCACTAAGTGGACCTTTTATAAAATTTGCAATGAAGCATAGCGATGACATGGTTAATGGTATAAAGCCTGAATATTTAAAATATCTAAAGCATATTTTAAATGCACTAAGTCAGATGCCACCTTTTGAGATAGTAAATGTAGATGCTAAAGATGCAAAGGTACATATATATACTAAATAAAAGAAAGAGAGTAGGAATATGAGAAATAATATTTTAGGAAAATGCCCAGTATGTAGTAATGAGCTAAGAGTTACAGAATTGTCGTGCTATAAGTGTAAAACTAAAATAAGTGGTGATTTCCACTTGGATAAGTTTAGTAGATTAGATAAAGAAAAAATCTACTTTGCAGAAGTATTTATTAAAAACAGAGGTAGCATAAAGGAAATTGAAAAAGAGTTGGGAGTTTCATATCCAACAGTTAGAAAGCTATTAGATGAGGTTATTATTGCACTTGGCTATAGTAATAAGGTAACTAATAACGAAGAAGAGAAAAATGAAATTTTGGAAAAGTTAAGCAGAGGCGAAATTAGCTCTGATGAAGCTTTAAAATTATTGTAAAATGACAAGTAATTTAATCTTGTTTTGTGCGCAAAAACATTGGATTTATAAAGACTTGTTAATATAAAAATGAAATTTGAAAGGATGGAATTAAAAATGAATGAAAAATTAGCGATACTTAAAATGGTTGAAGAAGGTAAAATCTCAGTAGATGAAGCATCAAAGCTTTTACAAGCAATAGAAGAAAAAAATGAAGAGCTTGCTATTGTAAATACTAAGCCGGAAGGAACAGCAAAATGGATAAGAATAAGAGTTCTAGATGCAGATGGAACAAAGGTTAATGTAAATCTCCCATTAGCACTTGTTGATGTAGCATTTAAAATAGCTAGAGCAAGCGACAATGATTTTAATCTTAAGCTTGGTAATGTTGACTTAGACATCGACAATATAATTAGAATGATTCAAGAAGGTGCAGAAGGAAAGATTGTTGATGTAGATTCTCATGATGGAACAAAGGTAGAAGTAGTAGTAGAATAATTTTTATAAACTACCCTCTAACAGCTGAGCAAAAATAAATTGCTCAGTTGTTTTTTTATATGTATAAAAATCTTTTTAT
>JBPOHM010000219.1:0-4666 GCA_052035585.1 Bacillota bacterium | reverse complement strand
TCCAATAAATGCACCACATTGGGCACGAAGTGATTATAAAACAGGAGATAAATTTAAATAATCTTAAAAAATAGAGCCCTACTGATTTTGAACTCTTAGTCAAATCTGTATGGCTCTATATTTTTATTAGCAAAAGAGAGAATTTTTTTATTGATATATTAATTTTCCATTGTGTAAAACATCATTATTTAAAACTATCTTATAATAACCATATACTTTATTATTAGAACCACTTACTATATGCTCTGCAGTCTTTGTAACTTCAACCTTTATATTATTTTTTTCTTCTTCTGTTAATATATAACTAAATCCAGTTTCAGCAATAATTTGATTATTTTTTTCATCTGTTAACATAACTTGATTTTCTTTTACTATTTCATATTTTTTATAATTATTAAATGCATAATCAAAGGCCTTATAGCTATCATTAAACCAATTTCCATCATTTAATAAGACAACAATAACCTCCATGTCATCCTTTTTAGCAGAGGCAACTAAGCACCTTCCAGCTACCTTTGTATAACCTATTTTAACACCAGTTCCATATTTATATTGATAAACAACCTTATTCTTATTAATAAAATAAAAATTATTGTCGCTGTTATAATATTTCTTTGCAGCAGCAATTTCTTGAAATAATTTATTTTGCATTGCATATTTAGTAATTAATGCTAAATCAAAGGCAGTTGTATAATGATTTTCATCATGCAAACCATGAGGGTTAGTAAAATTTGTATTAAAAGCACCTATTTTCTTTGCTTTATAATTCATTGATTTAATAAAATTAGACATATTTCTTCCACCAGCATAATATGCTGCTGCAAGTGCAGCATCATTTCCTGATCTAAGCATAAGTCCATACAATAAATCCATCATAGTTGCATTTTGATTAGGTACTAAATATATACTAGAGCCCTCTATACCAGTAAATTCTTTTGGAATAGTAAGATTTTTATACAGATTACTATAATTTTCAATGACTGTTATAGCAGTCATAATTTTAGTTGTACTAGCCATATAGCTTTTTTTATCAGCATCCTTTGATGCTAATATTCTACCAGAATCCTTTTCAATTACAATATATTTTTCAGCGTATATTTTAGGAAATTCTGAAGCATAAACATTTTGTAAAGATGATAAAGCTAATAGTATTGTTAATATAACAGCTATCATTTGAAATTTAGTTTTAATTCTATTTAAACTATTCAAATTTCTCAACCTTTTCATTCTTGACTTTTTTCTCCTTTATGTCCTTTATGTATGCTATCATATTTGCAATTATTGCTGACCAATCAGTACCGAAGTTTTGTGTACCATTTAGATTAACTGATTGTATTTGATTTTGATTTTCATATATTAAAAATTGAGGACTTAATGATAAATTAACATATGCAGCACCTGCAAATGGTTTAATATCAACATTTCTAAATTTTTTATCTATATCACTTCCCCCAATTATGAAATTCATGTTCAGCTTTGAAATAGCTAGGAAATTTGCATTTTCATAGTTTATTTTACTACTTATCAGCTTTTCGTTTTCTGTCATATTATTTATGTTTTCTAATGTTGTTTTTATGATATTTTCTATGTCTTTACTCATTCCAAATACCTCTTTACTTTTGAATTTATATTAATATTACTCATTTAATATTGCTTTTTTTGTCAATACATTTACTACATTAAATTTCACAACAATCGAAAGTCTATCTTCAAATAGCTCTGAAGAAATATCTATATTTTTTATAAAAAAGGCCTTAAAGATAGATTTATAAAAATTAAATCCTCTTTTATTTTTTCTTTCTTTTCTTCTTTCAAAAAAGTACTTTTTTATTAGTTCTAAATAATTCAATCTAATTAAAAAATCTTTTTGAAATTTAAATATTTTTAATTTAATCGATATAACTGCAACGGCAATTGTTATATTTATCTTTACTTGTAATATAAAGCTTAAATATAACACACTTATAAATAATAGTATTACTAAAATTATAAAAAATAATACGCTCATTTTAACAATTTAAAAAGCAGTATAGCTTGTCTTAAGCTTATACTGCTTTTTTATCCTCATCTTCTTCAAATTGTATTTTTGGTAGCTCGTCTATAGTTTTTAAACCAAAATGCTTTAAAAACTCTGAAGTAGTTCCATAAAGAGTTGGTTTACCAGGCTTATCCAACTTACCCACTTCTTTAATTAAATTTTTCTCCAATAATCCCTTAATAATATGTGAGCTTTTCACTCCTCTTATTATATCTATCTCTACTCTAGTAACAGGCTGTTTATATGCTATTATGGATAAGGTTTCTAATGATGCATTTGAAAGCGAACGATTAACTGTTACCTCTTGCATAAGCTTTTGAATATAATCAAAATTCTCTTTTTTTGTAGTCAATTGATAAGTGTCTCCATACTGCTGTAAAAATATACCTCGTTTTTCATCTGCCTTATACTCTTCAGTCATTTCAGTTATTAGTTGAATAGCTTCAGTTTTTTTAATATTTAATATATCTATTATTTCATTAATACTTAATGGCTCTCCCCATGCAAAAAGTAAACTTTCTATTATACTTTTAATTTTCTCTTTATCCATTGTTCTCCCCTTGATCATATAAAATTAAAATGTCACTAAAATTCTCAACCTGAACTATTTTAATATCCTTATCCTTTGACAATTCTAAAACAGCTAAAAATACTGAAACAACATATTCCTTTTTATTAATTTTACTATTAATTTCATCAAATAAAGAAAATACAGAAACTGATTTATTTTTCTTTAGCTTTACCATTATATCATCAACACAAGCCTTTACACTATAGCTTTCACGATAAATTTTATTATTAGGGACTATAGGCTCTTGAGAAATTCTTATATTTCTTTCTTTAAGAAGCTTAGAAAAAATGTTGTACAAGTCATAAGCATTTACAGTATTAATAAATAACTGTTCATATTCCTTATCATCTGAAAGCTCAATTTCCTCTTTAGGCTTTGAATAATAAAAATTATTGCTTTGCTCAAATTCCTTAAGCTTTTCAGAAGCTAGCTTGCATATTTTATATTCAATTAATTGATTTACTAATTGAAGTCTTGGATCCTCAGCATCCTTTTCCTTGACAGGTAAAAGCATTTGAGATTTTATCTCAATTAGTGTTGCAGCCATCAATATAAACTCACTAGTTATATTCATGTTTAAGCTTTTCATTTCATCAAGGTATTCTAAGTATTGCTGTGTAATTTCAGAAATTGGTATATCATATATATCAACCTCTTTTTGTTCTATTAAATAATATAATAACTCAAATGGACCTTGAAACGTAGTTAAATTAACTGAATATTCCATATGTAAACTAATTACCCTTTCACCTAAATATCATACCTATATTCAATTAAAGCTTAGCTTTAATTGAATATAGGTTTTAATCATCAATGTAGATTTAATTAAATATTTGCTTTAGCATCTTTAAATAATATGAGAAAAATGGTTGCTTTTCTATCTTCTTTTCTGGATATAATTCTATTTCCTTAAGTACCTTGCCATCCTTAGAAATTGTTAAAATTCCAATAGGTGTATTATAGTCCAGTGGTGCTTTTAATTTTTCATTCACATTATATTGTAAACTATAATCTTCAATTTTGCAATTACTTGTTGTTAATAAGCTAATATTTTCTCTACTAACTACATTAATAGTATCTTCCTTCGCACAGTCAACAGCAACCTTTGTTATAGGAGCATCCTTTGCATAAAAAATTAGATTTTTATAATTTGCAAAGCCATGATTTAATAGCTTTGCTGCTTCAGCAAATCTAACCTTTGTATCAGGACAGCCTAAAACTACTGCTATAAATGTTGTACCCTTTCTTTGTGCTGCTGCAGATAAACAATATAAGGCATCTGTTGTATATCCAGTTTTAATTCCCAACAATCCATCATAATTATTTATCAACCTATTAGTATTTACTAATACCTGCTCACTATCCTTTTCTTTACCAACCTTAATACTATCCATCCAGGTTACCATGTATTTATTAGAATAATCATATTTTAATAGTTCTCTAGACATTAAGGCAATGTCCTTCGCAGTTGATACATGGTTTTCGGCTGGCAATCCTGTAACATTTACAAAATGTGTGTTTTCCATGTTTAGCTCAATTGCCTTTTCATTCATTTGAGCAACACATGCTTCTTCTGAACCAAAAAGTAGCTCTGCCATAGCAACAGAAGCATCATTTGCTGAACGCATACAAATTGCCTTTAATAGATTATCAACTGTTTGAACTTCATTTTCTTCTAAAAACACCTGACTGCCACCCATGCTAGCAGCATATTTACTAATAGTTGTTTCATCAGTTAATTTCACTTCCCCTGAATGAAGCTTTTCACTTAGCAAAATAAGTAGCATGATTTTAGTAATACTTGCTGGAGAGAGCTTCTGATTGCTATTTTTTTCATATAAAATCTCTCCATTATCAGCACTCATAAGTATTGCTGACTTAGAAGTTAATACTAAGCTATCAGTTTTAACATCTGCATAAACAGTATTTTTTAAGTCATAAAAGCTGATAAAAGTACTTTGAGTAATAAAACTAAATAAAAGAATAAATATTAAAAATATGGATATTTTTCTCATAAAAACACCTCCAATTTATGTATAATATCCATATTTTTTTTT
>JBPOHM010000292.1:0-2623 GCA_052035585.1 Bacillota bacterium | reverse complement strand
TTCAAATTATTACCCCCTATCTTTTATCACATTACTTCCCCCTGCACCAAATCATGCACATATAAACGAATACCTAGCTTGTCTTTAGAATATAATTATATAGCATACTTAATTATATTCAACCAAAATATAAAAGATAGAATAAAAGAATTGACTTTTAGAGTGTAGACTAATAGAATATCTAATTAAAATACCTTGTTAACTTGTTACAGATTATTAACAATTGCCAAAAATGAGGGTAATAATACATGCATACGATAAGAAAGCAGAATTGATTGACTATTCAATAAAAATAATATAATATTATATATAATTATTAGGCTTAGTTGTTGAAAGGATAAGAACATAGTCAATATCAGTGTTTAATCCTATGTTTCTGTTTTTTTGCTAAAAATAAGTTGAAATTTTCAAAAATATATATTAGAATGTAAACAAAGCATTTCCGTGGACAAGTAGTTATAAACACTATTTGAGAAACATAATTTTAAATTATATAGAATAGTATATGATAAAATATATTATTCAATAAAAGGACTTGCTTTTTGTTAGCCTTATGTATTATCATATTCAACAATACATATAATTGGCTTTTAGAAGAGGTATGATATATCATATCACTTTTAAAATAATAATAATTTATAGGTAGTTGCAGAATGTAATTTTAAAGTTATCCACAGAAAACAGGTAATTAAATGCCTTTTGAGTAACTTAAGCCTTAGGATATCCACAAAAAAAGGCATGACAAAACAAAGGTTCAATAAACCTTTTAAAATTAATTATTCAGTTTACCTGATTGAGGTTAAGCAATTAAGGATTTAATAGCAAGAGGATTTTTGTAATTTTCAGTTTTAAACATAAGTATAAAAGCCACTAATTGAGAAATACAAGCAAGTAAAATATCGGATTTTAAAGATACTGTGTTTCTAACTTTTGAAGATTTAATTTGAATAAAGTTTTTAATTTGCGAAATAGACCTCTCACAAATAGTCCTTAATCGATAAAGCTTTTGCCATTTTAAACTATCACGAGGCATTGAGGTATTGAATCGATAGTCGTTGTGAACAGTAACTTGCTTAACACGTCCACACTTTGAACTAGTGCAAGGATTATCACAACTTAGAATGTAAGTAGTTTTGCCATAAATATTAGTTTTTTTAGCTTTAGGGCAGATATATTTAATCCTGTCAGCACGACCATTTTCACGAGTGATACCATCATAGACCATTGGCAAAGAATGATCATTAGGACAAAGAGGAACACCAACTTCATTAAAACCTGGTTGTTGTAAATCTGATGAGTTACGAGGGTTTAAGCTGATAATAGGCATAATGTTTCTTTTATGCAGATAAGCGTAATTATCATCAGCATCAAAACCAGAATCACCTAAAAAATATTTAAAAGCAAAATTAGGATGTAACTGAAAAAATGTTTCAAGAGAAGGAATTAAAGATTTAGAATCATATAAATCTTTAATATCCTGAGGTCTTAAATCAAGGTCAATATTGTTATCAGTATCGTAAAAATTAATGTCCCTAACGACACCAAGGGCGTTAGTAGAAATTATACATTTTTGAAAGTATCCAAAATGACCATTAAGATAAGTAAGCTTAGCATCTGGATTAGAAGCAGCAAATTTAGGCATTTGGCTTTGGGTAAACTTTTCAGCATCAAAAGTAGAATTAGGGTCATTCTTAGTAAGCTTTTTAGCAAAATCCTTAGCCTTACGAAGTTGAGATTGATAAAACTTAGGATTATTCTCAGTAACATAGGCTTCAAAGCCAGTAGTATCCGAGATTAAGATAGAAGCTAAAAAAGGGTTAGCTTTTTGGCAAAGCTCCTCAGTTACATCAACCAAGTTGTGAAATAGAACATTTAAATCTTCTAGGAAATTAGATTTAAACCTAGAAAATTGAGACTTATTCGGAATAGTTAAAAAACCGCAAAAATTACGTAATTCAGGAGAAATATTAAGCAAGGTAATTAGAAGATCAACAGTAGGAATCGACAAAATATTTTTTAAGATAAAAAATCTTAACATAGATTCTAGAGAGAAATCTCTCTTTTTACCAAAATGAGCATAATACCTTTGATAAAAAGAAAAAGGGATAAAGGAACTAATATCAACGAACTGTTCAAGTAAAGAAAGTAAGTTATTTTGATTTTGATGATAAAACTTATCGAAGTCAGTAGAAATATCACAAAAGTTTAATTGTTTAGCTGAAATTGGCATAAGTTTCTCCTTTCTTTTTTATTATAAGTTTTGAGTTATACACAGTTTGGTCATTGTATATATACCCAAAACGGGGGAAACTTAGCCATTTCAATATATTTAAATGCAGTATTTGTGCGAGTTGTTGAGTTCTGCAACGAGCTATTACCATATAAAGAAGGGTGATGGACATGAAGAATGTCAATAAGGTAAATGAACATAATATTAAAGAATTAACGAAATATAAGCTAATTTTCGAAAAAATACTAGAAATATCAGAAGATGGATTTTTGATTGTTGATGAAAATGGATATATTATCGAAATGAACAAAGCATATTGTAACTTTCTTGACTTGAAGAGAGAACAGGTAATTGGTAAATATGTAATGGATATAATAAAAAACTCAAAATTAC
>JBPOHM010000181.1:0-1791 GCA_052035585.1 Bacillota bacterium | reverse complement strand
CTTTATACCTAATATGATTATATTATCAATAGTATTTAAACTTTCACCTAACAATTTTACTCCAGTCTTACCTACACTATCAATGGCATTAACTAACTCATTAAAAATAAACTTAATAAGATAGCTGTCTATAGCATGCATACTTTCACTTAAATATCTAATACCAGATTTTGCTATGTCATCAACAATACTTATACCTTCACTTAATTGTTTTATACCCGATTTTAGCATACTATCAATAGTATGTAAACTCTCAGCTAAAGTTCTTGTCCCTGACCTAAATATACTATCAACAATCATTACATTTTCACTTAACAGCCTTACCCCTGACTTTACTATACTATCAACAATACCTACAGCTTCATCTAATTGTTTTATTCCTGATTTAGCTAAGCTATCAGCAAAATGTAATGTTTCAGTTAAATGTATTACAAATGAAGCAAAGAATGAATCAAGAATATTAAAATTTTCAGTTAAAACCTTTGTCCCAGACTTCACTAAAGTATCTATTACATTTAAGCCTTCAGTAAAAATAAATTTAATAAGATGGCTATCTGTAACGCTTAAGGTTTCATCATCACTTAATATATCAAAAATAGCTGTATCAAATTTTGCATCAGCAATATCAAATAAACAAAGCATACGAATCGCCATCTTAATTTACCACCTTCTATCTTGCTATTACAGTTGTTTAATTAGCTTAAGGTAAATGTTGCCACAATCTGTAAACTATCAATGGTAATCGCTGAGAAGCCAGCAGTATTTAACATTGTTCCTCCAGAAGAGTTGTTAAAGCATCCATACTCTGTTGCAGCTACCACATTCGTGAAAGTAGCTGTAAAAGTAAAGGTTTTTGTTCCAGCAGTATGAGCATAAGTTACAGCACTACGAGCCGTTTCTGAAGTTAAGGTTGTTGCGGTTGCATCTCCTGCTACTCCATTTCCAATTGCCATATGAGTTATCTCATTTGGTTGTGAGGTAGCACCTATAACATTAGCAATAAAATCAAATCCAGCGTTAGTTATCAGGTTAGGAACTTCTTTTATAAATACTACCTTACCATTCTTATCTCTTCCTATAAGCTTTAGTTTACCTTTAATGTTAATAGCCTCTCTATTCTTGTCCTTCTTAAATAATTTAAACATTTGCAATCTCCTTTCTAAAATATATTATTTTAATTATACTATCATATCCAAATTTAACATTCAAATTATTCATATCCATATTTTGCTAATTTATCAGTTATCATTTTATAATAAAGCTTAAGTAATTTATCATTTTTTTTCTCCTTTGCTTTTTTAATATTGTTTTGCATTGCTTTATAATAATCATAAAATCCTTTAATTTTAGCATATTTTCTCAATTCATCTTTATTTGCTATTCCAGAAGACCTCTTTTGACCTAACAATTCATAATCAGAAAAGAATTCATTTAATTGTCTATCAGGATAACCAGGGTCTCTCAATACCAAATCTCCTATTACCGGATAATCAGCTAATTCATCGCCAGTTATTCTAAATTGCTTTAAAAATCCTCCAGAATAACTATCTATTAAATAATCAATCTGAATTGGGGATAATTTAATACCAATTTTATTTGCTCCTTTTGATAATGCTATTGCCAGTTTAGTGGTATAATCTCTTTTTCTTTCAGTAGGATAGAGATATTGCATACCTGGTGATTCTATTGGTATACCTAACCAATTTTTATTTTTTGCTACTTCATAAGCTCCACGAAAGGCAGAAGGCGTGGGGTCTGGTATTTGTGATTTAGCCAGTTCCAATAGTCCTT
>JBPOHM010000149.1:0-1642 GCA_052035585.1 Bacillota bacterium | reverse complement strand
ATGATAATAAATCAGCTATATTAGCTATAGTATCCATTTTACCATCAGTAGCTCTATATAAAAATGTCTCCTCTGGTTTTAACTGAAAATCTACAATTTCTTCAGCAAAGCCTACATGAGCAGCCACATTTGAGTTAATATTTGCATACTCATCTGCCATACTGTTCATTATTGTAATGTTAATTGAATCCTCAACCCTAACTATTCCTACTGATATAAAAGGCTTTTTAGCATTAACAGAAGCTTCTATTGCATTATCTAAAAATATTCCTAGTATCTTACATGCATCATCTGAATCTATTATTAAGCTTTCAATTCTCTTATTAACCATAAGCTCAAAGCCTATATTTTTATCCTTTATTTCAGCATATTTAAATAGTAAAAGAGATTTAAGTCCACTATTTTTAATGTTTTTAAATAAGCTGCTATCTAAATTTTTTGTTTCCTTTAAAGACTTTGAAATAAAAAAGCTTGCTTCCTCATATTTTTTATCTGCAATATAGCCGTTTAAAACAGTCATTTTGTTATTAAACTCATGCACTGTTTTTCTTTGTGTATCAATAAGCTCTTGCATAGTTTTATTATAAAGCTCAAGCTTGTTATTGTACTCCTTTGTTAGATCCAAATTATTTGTTGTATCTATGATAATATTAACAAAGTAAAATAAGGTCATAGAAAGAAGTGTTGATGCAGCAAAGCTACCTACAGACATTATATAAGTGAAGGAATCATCATCAATTTTACTAATAATTAATATATTTACTATAATAACTACAAGTAATATGATAAGAATTATAATAGCAGCAATCTTTGCCTTAGAATCAAGGCTCTTATTAAACATATTGTATATTGCAACAGACTTGTCCAAATTTAACAAAATTGAAGTTAATACAAAGGACATTAAATTATATAGGCAATAAACTAATCCACTACTACTGATATCAGTTAGCTGCATGCCAAATAACTTCATAAAAACAAGACGAGTTACTACATCACTTGCAAAATAAAAAGATATGAATACAACAGAAAATACTACTCCTTTTATGAGTCTGATTTTAAAAATAATATTTCCTATATATATAGAAACTAGAAATATTGCTAGTATTTTTACTAGAAAGACGTTCGAATAATTTATTATAAACATCAATACAAGTGAAGGAATAAAGGCTAAAACAATATTTAGAATATTTACATGTTTTTCTATATGATTTGTTTTAATTATTACAAAGTTAATAAGACTAACATACAAAATACTTATAAGTAAATTAATTATATTAATTTCCAATCTCCATCACCCTCTTGATAATTTTATCATCTATGTAAAATACTTCATCATTGCTCATTATTAAAATACGTTTTTTAGGATCTATAGATTTAATACATTTATAATTTATTATAGTTGATCTATCAATCTTTATGAACATATCACTTGATCTATTTGAAAAGCTTTCTATTGTTTCAATTGTTTCTATGTTGCAAAGCTTTGTTACTATGTTTAGACTTTTAGCTCCCTTATTCTTAACAACATAAATTATATCATTTTCTTTTATTTCTATATTTCCTGAAGCCTTTTTTATAACTATCCTTTTACCTTCAGTGCTTATATTAATTTTCTCAACTGCTTCTTTAAGAGCATTTTTTA
>JBPOHM010000112.1:0-2726 GCA_052035585.1 Bacillota bacterium | reverse complement strand
AAATAACTTCTTCCAATGATACATTAGTAACCGTTCCAGGATTGCCTTACTGGTATGTAGGTAATAGTGTAAATATAGAAGCAGTTAAGGATTATTTTCAACAAGAAAAAAATTTAACAAATCTAATAAATTATGTATCTTCTAAATATGCAACAGGCTCATCTACAGCTGAAAAAGTAACTAATCTTTTAAATGCTACAAAAGCTAAATCGTCTTTTAACTTTAAAGAGGGTAGTGGACATTCTATAAATCTTGAATACAAACATATAATGCCAGGTAGTGAAGAATTTATAGTCAACTGGCTCGTAATAGTAGAACCAGCTTTCTATTACAACGAGGACCCTTTAAATTATAAAAGTGGAGCATCAGGTGGAAATGTAACATTTGCAATGACAGCAACAGATGCAACATTAACTAACCTTGCATCAGGGTCAGCTGGTTATCCATCTCGTGTTAAGTTCGCTCCTTCGGACAAAACATACACAATATATACTTGTAACACTTGTAACCGTTTCTGGTTTAAAGAAGGTGGGATGCCATCCACAGCTCCAATGTGTGTTAAGTCAAGTAAACACTTAGAAGGCAGTGTATCATTAGAACTTGAAGGTAATAATGCTATAAAAGAATACTTTAATTGTCCATCAAGAGATAACTCTAAAATAACGATGAAAAGATGGGTCCCGTTTGAGATAGGAATAATTCCATACGAAGAAGTATCTCCAGCAATGACACCAAGTAAAAACTGGTTTAATGGTTTTATAACTCCACCAAGCTCTGTAAATGACTTTATTAACACAAGAGGTCTTGAAAGAGAAAACAATGTTATTAGAAGTGGTGGATATGGATTATTTGCTACATCAGTTATTAATAAAACAGAAGAAGAAGGAATGTTTGAAGTAAAAGTTGTTGACTTAAGTATGAAAGCATTAGTTGGAGTGGGGATTGAAGCTGGGCTTTACCCTCAACAAAACACAGAACCAATAATTGAAAGTATTGAAAAAACAATAGAAGAATTAACTTTATCGGATAAAAAAAATGAGATTAAGAGGCTTGGAGATGGTGCTGTTAATGTAATTGATAATACTTACGAAGAACCTAAAAATTTAATTTCTGGACCTATATTTTCTAAAGAAGATTTTGTTGAAATCGTAATTGATTCAACTAAAATTACTTCTGATGTCGCTAAAATGGATAGTTCTTCCCTATCAAAAGTTTTAAATAATGCACAAGTTGCAATAAAAGTAAACCCAAGCACAATTACAAGACAAGAGGGAACAGTTTATTTATATTCATCAAAACTTCTACAATTACACAAAGAAGTTGCAGCTTTAGTTTTATCTGAACAAAATTATACTTCAAAGCTTTCTGAATATTTAATAGAAACAGAAAAAGTAAAAAGTGATTATCAGAGATATTTAACAGAAAATCCAAATATAAAAGCTGAAGATATATATTCAGCAGGAACTTTAACTTTAAGTAATGGTGATATAATAATTTGCACAACAGATTTAAAAGACATAACAGATGCAATTGATTGGAGAAATCTATTTATGATTGCAGGCGTTAATCCAAGTTTTAATCAACCTTTACTTAAAGCTGTTACAATAAATAAAGATACTCCTCAAAAAGTAAATGTTGTTATACCAGTAATAGTTCAAGAAGTTAACATTTCGGTTGGTTCACCTACTACAATGACAAATGATATTGAGGAAGACGAATTAACAAAAGGTTTAATTTATAATTTCACACCTTCATTAGCATTAAGACATACAGTTAACTATACTTGGTGTGACGGATGGGAAGAAGTAGCAGTAAGAGACAAGGATGGAAAGATAGTAAAAGATGAAAAAGGTAATACTGTATGGGAAACAGTTCCATGTGGACACGGTTCAACATTAAGTAATGCTATAAATGCAGTTCCAAGAGAAGTTAATATTACAAAAAATATGTATTGGGATATATCAATGTTAAATGGAGTAGATAAGCTTTCTGTATTAAGAACAGATAGTGGACTTACAGATAATGGTGTTAATTTAGTATTTAATCTAACAGGCGATTTTAAAGCAACTAATATGGGTAATGTATTCGAACCAATAAATGAATATAGGTTTGTTGCACACCGTTCTGGTAATGGTGCAGCTAAATTAGAATTAGCAGCTTATATGAATAATACCCAAAATAATAAAGATTATAATACATTTATTAATCCATATTACCCTAATTATCCTTCAGCCTATAAGAACCCAAGTGGAAAATTTACTGATAATAGTTATAGTTTTAAAACATCTTTAGCTTTACCGTCATCAATTAATGCATCAGGATTAGTTGAATATTGTAATGGTGGTTCAAGTTATAGGTCAATACCAAGTGTATTATCATCTAATAATTTTGAAATAGATACACAAGTAAATGTTAAATCAACAATAAAAGAAACAAATAAATCAACAAGTAAAATTACATTTGCTACAGCTTATACTAATATTGAAAATAACAATGCTACTTATCATATAAGAATTCCGTCTAAGACATATACATTTAATCCAGCATTTAAGATGAATTACTATACCGATAATAAGAGCACAACTAAGAAACAAGTATTGATGTTAGCTGGTGGAGATAGAACATTTAATTCAACGGATTATATTAAAATAGCATTGACTTACCCTGAAGTAAAAGTTACAAGCCCTTGGTCAAGAGACTCAGAGGATAAAAATGAAACTAATCCT
>JBPOHM010000059.1:0-1727 GCA_052035585.1 Bacillota bacterium | reverse complement strand
GTATATGTTGCAAATGACATTATTAAAGATGAAAAAGCTTTTAAAATAGCTGAGAACTCTTTAGAATATCTAGTTAAATATCCGGATAAGTGGGAATTGGATTCTCCCACTATATGTCATGGTTTAGCTGGTTTATTAGCGTATTTTGAATCAATTGTCACAGATGCAAACAACAATGAAGTATCAAATCAAATTAATAATATAACGCAAATACTGATAGGTATGTATGATAATTCCAGTTGTTTTGGATATAAGGATTTAAATTTTAAAGAAAATAAAGATGGAAGGTATATACTTAGAAAGGAAGACAAAATTAGCTTTTTAAGTGGAACAATAGGAGTAGCTCTAGCCTTGATAAATACTTTAACTCTTAATAAAATGACACTAAACCAATTAAAAAGGAGATAATTTATGAATAATTTTTCAGATTTCGATTTAGATTTACAAAATGTTAAAGCGGATTCATCTAATGTTGAACCACAATTTTACTCTAAATGGTTTTGCACTACTCAAGGATATATTGAATGTATTGTAACTATAATAACAACGTTAGTAACTGAGTTGTCATGTCAAGATTACTCGTGCGGATGTCCTGGTGCAGGTGCAACAGATGTTGAATTTGGTTGTCCACCAAAGGATACTGGAACTTTAGATGTATGTGTTAATAACATTAATAATACATACTAATTTTAAAGCGACTAAACTGATAGTTTATTTGATTTAAATCTTAAGGCTTTCAGATTTTTTGAAAGCCTTAAGCTAAGTTTAAGAAGAAAAAGAAAAGGAATAAATTCCAAAGAAATTAAAAATATAGAAAGGATATGCACTAGTCTATTAACAGATGTTTCATGACATTTTATGCAATTGGTGCATGGAAATAAATATGGAAAAATTTCATAATGAACTTAAAAATCTATCAACTTTTAAACTAATTTTAATATCAATAGCTTCAATGTTTGTTGTACAACTACTTATAACACCTTTTTATCGTCTATATCCAATAAATAGTGCTGATTCTGTAGTTTATGACATGTATAAATTGGACACATTTGCAAATTTTTTAAGAAGGCTTTTTTTTACTGGTATCATACACCCAATTATTGAAACTCTAATATTTCAAACGTTAATAATCAGAGTTGTTTTGATATTAACAAAAAAAATATTTATGAAAGAAAGCTTAATAACTTATCTCATACCAATAGTAATTTCATCAATTGCATTTGGGTATATGCATTTTTATGGATATAATTCTATAGTCAAAATAATTAATACTTTTTTATTAGGATTGATTCTTGCATATACATATGTAGTTGCCTATACAAGCGGCAAGAAAGCAACACGTTGTGTAATATGCGTGCATGCAATTTGGAATTCATATGCTGTAATTTTAAATTATTTAATCGTATAGACTGCACTATAAAAATAAATTTTAAACAGGTGAAATAATGAATAAATCAAATAAATACAAATTCTTTAAATGTGAAGATTTTTTTATGTTAAGATGTCCTCTGTTGTCGGCTAATGATTATGCAGAGCTTTTTATTGATGATGTGAAAAAAACCTCAGATAATATAGTTTCTATCATAGAAAACAATCCGGTTGTAAGAGAAGCTATCCTCATATCCAGCAACAGCTTATATAAGGATATAAAAAATATAAAGAATATAAAAGAATCAAAAAAATTAGAACAGGTTTTAAAATCAGCTACTAAATATCTTATTAGAATG
>JBPOHM010000138.1:0-2101 GCA_052035585.1 Bacillota bacterium | reverse complement strand
CTGACATAAATTTTTCCATTATTAATTTTTCATTTATTGATAATGATTCTTCTATACCAATGAATCAGAGCCAAAATAACTTAAAATCATTTAATAATATACTTCTTAAAGACTATCCACTGAGTTTACGACAAATTGAGCAAATATTTAAAAGCCATGAATTTGAAGAGGCAAAAATTTATCATGCTACTTCCACTGGTTGTGCATCTTTATATGCAATGCAACTATCTAAAAAGAGGGCAAAACCATTTATTTTAACAGAACATGCAATTTACTGGAAAGAGTCACAAGAAACTAACGAGCTTGAAAGTGGTATAGAAGCAGGTAAGAAAATCACTCGAAAATTAAGGTCTATTGCTAAAGACGCATATAAGGAAGCTAAAATAATAATTTCGCCAACAGATTTTACAAGAAATATTCAAATTAGCGAAGGAGCAGATCCAAACAAATGTATGGTAATAAACAACAGCGTAAATAAAGAGAGGTTTAAGTTTAATTATAGGTTTCCCGTTAAAAGAATTGGTTTTGCTGGTAGAATCACAAGAATAAAGAACATAGAAAGAATTATAAATATCTGGAAAATAATTAGTAGTAAGAATCCACAATTAAAGTTTTTTATTATTGGACCAATAGATGACTTAAATTATTACAATCATTTACAAGAACTAATAAATTCAATAAATCTTAGTCCAAAGGTTGAATTTATTAATACTCTTGATAGAGAAGATTGGGTTAATAAAATAGACCTTCTCTTCTTGGCAAGTAAGATGGAAACTCAACCTTATGTTGTTCTTGAGTCTTTTGCATCAGGTATTTTAACTTTTGTTCCAAATATTGGAGGGTTACCCGAGACAGTTAAAGATGCTGGCTTAATCTATGATTTTCAAGAAAAAGATGAGGAAATTGCAACTCAACTATTAAATTTAATATCTAATGAAGATTCTTATAAGGTAAAAATATTTAGAGGTAGAACATTAGCTGAAGAAACTTACAACATAAAAAGAATGTTGGATGAATACGAAAACGTTTATAAGAATTTTCTCTAAATTTCTTCTCTAACAAACAATTCAAATAACAGAAATATCTTATAATATTTAATCTACATCAGCACTAACCGGTGAAAGAAATTGGCTCATATAGAGGTCGTAATAAAAACCATTTGCTTCCATAAGCTCTTCATGATTACCTTGTTCCACGATTTTCCCTTTATTCATTACTAATATTGTGCTTGCATCTCTTATGGTAGATAGTCTGTGAGCTATGATAAAGCTTGTGCGCCCTTTTCTGAGTTTAGCCATGGCTTTCTGTATAAGCATTTCAGTACGCGTATCAACTGAACTTGTAGCTTCATCAAGAATTAATATTTTAGGGTTAACTAAGAAAGCTCGCGCTATTGTTAATAGCTGTTTTTGCCCCTGAGATATATTGGAAGCATCACCTGTTAATACAGTATCGTAACCCTCTGGAAGAGTCCTTATAAAATGGTCAATATATGCCTCTTTAGCAGCTGATCTTATTTCTTCAAAAGTCGCATCCTCTTTACCATATGCGATATTATCTTTAATAGTCCCATTAAATAACCATGTATCCTGCAATACCATACCAAAGATTTTACGTAGGTCATCCCTTCTCATATCTCTTATGTCTATACCATCTATAGTAATACGCCCGCTGTTTATCTCGTAGAAACGCATAAGCAGGTTAACTAAAGTTGTTTTTCCAGCTCCTGTTGGACCTACTATGGCTACAGACTCACCTGGCAGAGCCTCTAAATTCATATCTTCAATTAATGGTGTATCAGAATTATAGCTAAAGTAAACATGTTCAAACCTTACATGACCTTTTACATCTTCAAGCACTACTGGATTTTCAGTATCAGGCATTTCTTCTTTTTCATCCAATAATTCAAATACTCTTTCAGCAGAAGCAGTTGTGGATTGTAACACATTCACTATGCTTGCAACCTGGATTACAGGTTGCGTAAATTGCCTTGAATACTGGATAAAGGCTTGCACACCACCGAGGGTAATCTGTCCTGTTGTTACTCTTATACCTCCAATAATACATATAACTACATAGTTTAGATTATTTAGCAAGTTTA
>JBPOHM010000239.1:0-2741 GCA_052035585.1 Bacillota bacterium | reverse complement strand
CTAATGATGAGCTAGTAGAAAAAAGAAAAAAGACAATAGTTAAAAATATGAGAAAATTTTTGCAATATATTTCTACAGATGATAGATTTGAAACATCAATAATACCAATTGGAGATGGTGTTGCAATAATTAAATTAAAATAGAAAGATAGTGGGAAAGATATTGTATTTCTCCTATCTTTTATCACGATTATGGTTAAATAAAAGGTTATAAAGAAAGGCAATAATATAAATATGAATAAATTACCAAAAATATTAGCACCTGCAGGAAATTTAGAAAAATTAATAATGGCTGTAAATTATGGAGCAGATGAAGTTTTCTTTGCGGGTAAATCAATGGGACTTAGAGCAGGCTCAAAGAACTTTAGTTCAGATGAACTAGAAAAAGGAATAGAATACTGCCATAAGCATGGCGTTAAGGCAAATATAACTGTTAACATAGTACCACATGAGTTTGATTTAGTTGGATTTGAAGATTATCTCAAATATTTGCAAAAAATAGGTGCTGATGCACTTATAGCTTCAGATGCAGGGGTTATAGATATAATTAAACAAACAACTCCTGATATGAAAATACACCTAAGTACACAAGCTAACACTACAAATTCTAGTGCAGAAAACTTTTGGTATAAGCAGGGTGTAAAAAGAATAGTATTGTCAAGAGAATTATCATTTACTGAAATTGAAGAAATAATTAAAAATACACCAGATGATTTGGAGTTTGAAGCTTTTGTACATGGAGCAATGTGTATATCATATTCTGGAAGATGCTTGTTAAGTAGCTTCATGACTGGAAGATATTCAAACAAGGGTGATTGTGCTCAAGCATGCAGATGGAAATACAATCTTGTTGAAGAAAAAAGACCTGGAGAGTATTATCCAATAGAAGAAAATGAGGAAGGAACATTCATTTTTAACTCTAAGGACCTATGCATGGTAGAGTATATGCAAAAATTTATTGATTTAGGTATAACTGCATTGAAGATTGAAGGCAGAATGAAGAGTGAGTACTATACAGCAAATGCAGTTAGAGCATATAAAAATGCTTTATTAGAGGTATCAAAATATGGAGATAAGGCAGATTTACAATACTGGAAGGCAGAGCTAGAAAAGGCTTCATATAGAGATTATACCTATGGCTTCTATTTAGGAAATCCTTATGAAACTGCACAGCTTTATACCTCAAGTAGCTATATAAGAAACTATGATGTGGTTGCTATAGTAAAGGATTATGATAAAGCTACTCAAATAGCTATACTTGAGCAAAGAAATAAATTTAGTGAGGGAGACTTATTAGAGGTATTTGGACCTATAGGTAAGCACTCAGAGATAATTGCTAAGGACATGAGAAATGCAAAAGGTGAGAAAATAGACTCAGCTCCTCATGCACAGGAAATAATTACAATGAAGGTAGAGCAAGAATTAGCACCATATTATATAATTAGAAAGAAAAAGTAGCAAATTATTAAATACAACTGACAAATATTATATTATCTAAAGAAAGAGAGGAGTAAATCCAATGAAAGCCCCATTATTTATTGGTATTACAGGAGGAAGTGGTTCTGGAAAGACCACTATCGTAAATAAAATTTTTTCTGAGGTTCCTGAAAAAAGTATAGCTATAATAGAACAGGATGCATATTACAAGGATCAAAGTCATTTATCATTTGAGGAAAGATGTAAAACGAATTATGATCATCCATTTGCATTTGATACAGACCTTTTGATAGAGCATATAGAACAATTAAAAAATGGACATGCGATAGAAAAGCCTGTATATGATTATGAGGTTCACAATAGAAAAAAAGAAACTGTTCTAATTGAACCGAAGGAAATTATAATAATTGAGGGTTTATTGGTTTTTTATGACGAGAGAATAAGAAATATATTAGTTATTAAAATATTTGTAGATACAGACCCAGATATAAGATTGATAAGAAGAATTATAAGAGATATAAATGAAAGAGCTCGTACTGTAGATTCAGTTATAGCTCAGTATATTAACACAGTAAGACCAGCACATGAGCAATTTATAGAGCCAACTAAAAAATATGCAGATATAATAGTAACTGAGGGTGGTAACAACCTAGTTGCAATAGACCTAATGGTGACGAAAATAAAATCATTTATGGAAAATTAAACATAGTAATAATTATTTATATAAGGTTTCTAAATAAGCTTTTGAAAGGAATAATATTATGATATTATACATCAAACAAAAGGTGTTTTCATTTACAGACACATACAATGTTTTTGACGAAAATTTACAGCCAATATATAAGGTAGAAAGTGAATTTTTAGCACTTCTAAGTAAAATCCATCTATATGATATGTTTAACAGAGAGCTGTATTTTATTAAAAAAAGATTTTCCTTTATGCTTGCTGAATATGAAATATACAAAGGGGATACCTTACATGCGATAGTTAAGCAAGAGTTTTCATTATTTACACCAAAGCTGTCAGTAACAAGTCAGTTTGGAGATTTTGAAATTGAAGGTAATTTCTTTGCAATGGACTTTAGAATATTGCATAATGGACAGCTTTTAGGAACAATAAGTAAGGAATGGCTTACATTTGGAGATAGCTATAAGCTTGAAGTAGTAGATGATAAAGATGCTGCATTTTTTGCCGCTCTAGTAATAGCAATCGACAATTGCTTGCATAATGGTAAAAAAGGATAATATAAATTAAACGAAGCACATGGAAAAGTTCTTATTGTTCCTTGTGCTTCTTTAATATATA
>JBPOHM010000254.1:0-2802 GCA_052035585.1 Bacillota bacterium | reverse complement strand
ACTGCAAAGTTTCTTGTTATTGCTAATTTAACAGGTACGATACCAACATTTTTTGTTGTAAAGGATGCTAAGTTCACAAATGGTGGCTGTGGTTGTGCAGGTTCAACAGCTATGTTTATATTTACATATTCACTATAAGCATATGGTTTGTCATATACATCATAAGCAATAACTCTTATAGAAGCTGGACCATTTTTGTCAATTGTAGGTGAAAAGCTTAAACTACCATCAGGATCAATCTCTGCCTTTGATATTAATTCTGGTGTGCTTTTACCAGAGTAAATTATTTCATATTGAACAAATGCTGCTATAAAGTTTAAATCACTACTTAAGCTTACTGCAGATTTTATTGTTTGATTAGCAGTAACTCCCTTAAGAGCTATCTTTGGATTTATTTGAATTGATATAGGCTTTGTAGTTCCTGCTATGAAATTACCATTTTTATCATATACAACTGCGGCCAATACACCAGATCCTTGATTATTAATATCTGGCTTTAAAGTAACTGGTTCTTTAACCTTTTCTGTACTGGCAACTATTTTACCTTTTCCTGTAACAGGATCTAAAAATAAGTATCTAAGCTGAGCTGCATTTGAAGGTAAAGACTCAGTACCACTTAATGTTAAAGTAGTAATGTCACTAATAACTTGATTTTCTTTTATATTAGATATTTCAATATTAAAATATTTTTCTGTTTTAACTGTTTCACTTCTAGATACAGTTACTTGTCGCTTTGCTTCATTCCAAATTGTTTCCAATCCGAGAGCATTACTCACTAATCTTAGTGGAACATATGTTGAGTTTCCAATAATAATTGGTGCAACATCACTTACATCATATCTTGTACTAGATCCTACAATATTATCTTCTGAGTAGCGAACTAATCTATTATCTATGTATAATCTTACAGTTTTATTATCTTTAATTATATCAACAGCTCTATTAACATCATCCCATAGGACCTTTGCCCCAAGCTCTTCAGACACAGCACATAGAGGTACTACAGTACGGTTATTTACTATATAGGCTGGTTTATCCGCTCCTAATGATTTACCATTTACAAGTACCGTAACTTTATTATCATCTGCAGCAGCATATGCAATATTTTCTGTGCTATTTGCTGTTGTGAGTGTAAGTAGGCTTATAGCTATAATTCCTAAAGCGAGCCTCCTCTTATGTTTATTAATAAAATTCTTCATTTTGTCCTCAATCCTTTCCATTTAGCTTTTAATCATTATATCATACTTTTATACGTCATAAGTTACTAAAATGTTACAAAATAAGACAAGCTAATAAAAAATAATTATTTCAAAAGGCTGTATAAAAAATTGCTTGTTTTTTAGCCATTATCTGTGTATAATATAAAAATCTAATGTTATAAATCAATGATAGATTTATAAATTTTGACAGATAATAATTATCAGTCATAGGAAGGAATGTAAAATAAATGAAAAATATATTGGTGATAAAGCATTTTATAAGATGCTTCTTGTATTATTAATACCAATGGTTATTCAACAAGCTATAACAAGCTTTGTAAACTTACTTGACAATATAATGGTTGGTAGGCTTGGAACTGAGTCTATGTCTGCTGTTGCAATAATAAATCAACTTATGTTTGTATACAATGTTACAATTTTTGGTTGCATCTCAGGAGCTTCAATATATAGTGCACAGTTTTTTGGTAATAAAGACTATAAGGGAGTTAGATATGCTTTTCGATTTAAATTACTTTTAGGAATTATAATTAGTACTGCTGCTATTATTATATTTAGTATATTTGGAGACAAGCTTATAGGTTTATATCTATCGGAAGATGGAACTAGAGATTTATTATTTACTCTCTCCGAGGCACAAAGTTATCTAAAAGTAATGATCTGGGGATTAGTACCATTCATGATTTCACAGGCTTACTTCACAACACTTAGAGAAGCTGGAGAAACCTTAATCCCAATGCTTGCTAGTACTTTAGCAATATTTATAAATTTAACATTTAATTATCTTTTAATTTTTGGAAAATTTGGTTTTCCAGAGCTTGGGGTTAAAGGTGCTGCAATAGCAACTGTACTTTCTAGATTTGTTGAAATAACATTTACAATTTTTATGACACATAAGAATAAAGAAAAGTATGCCTTTACAAAGGGTTTATATAAAAGCCTTTATATTCCAGCAGATATAATTAAAAAGATAGCTATTACAGGAGCTCCTCTATTAATAAATGAAATTTTATGGTCCGTTGGAAATGCAGGTATTACACAGAACTATTCAGTAAGAGGTTTAGGAGTTATGGCTGCACTTAACATATCCTCTACGGTTTCAAATTTATTTATGATTGTATTCTTCGCAATGGGTGGAGCTATAGCAGTGCTTATAGGAAGAGAGCTTGGGGCTGGTAATATAGAAGGTGCTAAGGATATGGATAGAAAGCTAGTATTCTTTAATGTAAGTACCTATGTTGTTATAGGAGCATTACTTGCAACATTAGCACCATTTATACCTTATGTTTATAAAACAGAGGATGCTGTAAGAAGCTTAGCAACACAATTTTTATTTGTTTATGCATTAGCAATGCCATTGTTTGCATTTAATCATAGTACGTATTTTACAATGAGAGCAGGAGGAAAGACAATTATTACTTTCCTATTTGATAGTGCATTTGTAATGGTCGTGACTTATCCATTATCTTATATGCTAGCAAGACATACAGCTCTTCATATAACTTTAGTTTATCTAATTATTCAATTATCAGATAGTATTAAGGCCGTTATAGGTGCAATCTTATTAAAATCTGGTATATGGGCT
>JBPOHM010000230.1:0-4641 GCA_052035585.1 Bacillota bacterium | reverse complement strand
AGATATACGTATGGATAATCTAGATTATAGTGTAGCTAGATGGATAAAGGCCGATGAAGATATAGATCTTAGAAAATATGAAAATTCAAGAACTATGTTAGTTTATGATAGATTCCAAAGACCAGTATATTTATTTAGCAATCAATATGCAGTTACTGCATTTGAGGATAGGGTAAAGGAAATTAAGCTTTTAGAAGCTCTTGATGTAGTTAATGAGTAAAAGTTAAAAAGGGGGTACGCTTATTATGAAAAAATTATTAGCTTTAATATTCATACTATTAGGCATTGGTATGCTTGCGTACACTCCACTTCGTGAATTATATAATGAGTATGAAAAAGATGAGCTAATAAAAATGTATGAGAAAAATCAGTTTAATACAGTAAGTAGTAATGATATTCAAAGCTCTGAGTATAATGAAGATGCTTCTGATTTTTATAAGTATTTTACAGGACTTCAAGCTGTAATTGATGATAGTGTAGAAGTTGATGATGAATTACCTGCTAGTACAGAGGATAAGCTTAAGGATGTAATAGGATTAATAACAATAGATAAAATAGATGTTAAGCTTCCTATAAAAAATTATTTTAATGAAGAAGAAGTATGGTCTAGTGTTGGGCATATCCCAGGCTCAGCTAATCCAGGAGAACTTGGAAATTGTATTATAGCAGGACATAGAGCACGAACAAAGGGCAGACTTTTTAATAGGCTTGATGAATTAGAGCTTGATGATTTGATAACAATTACATATGATTCATATAATTTTCAATACAAGGTAACTGACATAAAAATTGTTGAACCAACTGATATATCTGTATTAAATTCAGATAATAATGAGCATATATTAACATTAATAACATGCCATCCTGTTAAAATACTCAGTCATAGACTTATTGTTAAGGCTATATTAATACAGTAGTCTAGAAAAGCAAAAAATTATTTGTCATATAATTAAATAATAATTACAAAAAACTCACAAATTAACATACTATGGTTTATGTTGGAATATAATGTTAATATGTGAGTTTATTTGTCTAACGGTTATATTTGAATACACCATATATTTTTGCTATACTTTTTTTGGGGATAAAGTAAAAGGGGTGTTAATTTGAATATTTTAGTTATTGATAATTATCCTTTATTTAGAAAAGGAATAGTAAGTGTTTTAAAGGATAATTTTCCAGATTACAACATACTTGAGGTATCTAATTTTTCTGAGGCTTATCTTGTTATAAAAAAATATTTACCACAAATCATTATTATGGATATAAGCATGAATAATGAAGAAGAATATAAATTTATAGAGAAAATTAAGCAAAGTAATCAAGATGTTAGAATAATGGCTATGGGTAACTTTATTAAAAAGGATATTGTTAACAAATGTCTTAGCATGGGTATCAATGGCATAATTCTAAAAAATGTAATGATTGAAGACTTTGTTTATGCAACAAAGCTAATAAATCGTGGAAAATTTTACACAGACCCAGAGCTTTCATCTAATATGAATTTTAATAATGTTGAACTACTAACAAAAAGAGAATATGATGTTTTAGTAGAAATCTGCAAAGGAAAAACAAATAGCGAAATTGCAAGCAAATTATTTATTTCAGAACACACAGTTAAGAAACACATAGGCAACATTTTATCAAAGCTTCATTTATCAAATAGAACAGAAGTAGCTGTATATGCAGGAAGTATAGCCATATGAGAATTGATTATACCTCTTCAAAACTATATTCTATAATTTCATATTTTTTAATATTACTTACTATTATAATATTTTTACTATTTAATTTGAATATTGTAAAAAGTAATATTATAATAGCTTCTATTTGGCTTGTAGTCGCTTTATTTATGCTTATTTTCTTCCCAAAACAAAAGGGTTTATCAAAATTAAAAAACCTTGAAAATTACCATTTATATTCCTTTATATGTGGAATTTCTTATATACTAATTTACTTTGGTTTAGGAGTAGTTCTTGGCTTTGGTAAGAGCCCATATGCTAAAGGTATAGGTGGTATATCATTAAATTTGTTTATTTACATTGTCCCAATTATAGCTAAGGAGCTTGTTAGAGGATTTTTGATAGTAAATTTTGCAAAAAAAAGTATATTTAAGATTTCTATTATTACTATTATTATGATTATTACTGATATCTACATTTCACAAATAATAAAATTAAATAATATAAAGGATTTAGTAATATATTTATCTCAAAGCTTTGGTCCTATAGTATGTGTAAATGTATTTGCAAGCTATGCATGCTATATAGCAGATCCACTAACATCAATTATATTTATTGGCATTATGAATGCAATTGAATTTATATCACCTGTACTTCCAGATTTACAATGGCTTAGTAGAGGATTAATAAATATAAGTGTACCAATTTTCTCATATATGGCACTAAGCTCATATCATAATAAAATAAGTAAAGCATTTAAGGAATATAAAGTAAAAAAGGAAAATGTATTTTCATTAGCTGCTGTTAGTGTTTTTTGCATACTTCTTATATGGTTTGTAGTAGGTGTTTTTCCAATGTATCCTTCAGTTATATTGACAGGTAGTATGAAGCCAATAATTGATCCTGGAGACATTGTTGTAATAAAAAAAATACAGAATGTAAAGGATATTGAGAATTTAAAAATAGGGGATATTATTCAATTTAAAAGAGGAGATATACTTATTGTCCATAGAATTATAGAGTTTGTGGAAAATAATGAAGAAGGTTTAATCTATTATAGGACAAAGGGAGATAACAATTCTGCTGAAGATAAAGAGTTAGTAAATCCAAATGATGTAAAAGGAACTGTTTATAAAACTGTCCCTAAATTAGGTATATTAACACTTTTATTAAGAAGTAATGATATACATCTTGATGAGTTTGAATTTTAAAATATATACTTTAGTAGTATATAAAATACTACTAAAGTATATAAATAAATTAGACTAATGATTATTATTTTAATTACATATTATTTGTATAATACCTTTATTGGAATATCTAATCCATAAATTTTATACAAATGGAGGTTCTTATGAACAAAACAAAATTAATAACATTATCATTAGTACTCGTATTAGTACTTATGGGTACTGCATTTGCTTGGTGGACACAAAGTACTATAATAAACAATAAAATTACTACAAGTAATTTAGATGTAATAATCAAAAAGACCAATGAGGCGCCAAAAATCCTTTTTACTAGAAATAATTTAGACAACTATAATTCACTAAACATTAAAAAGCATTATGGTGCAGAGGTCACAAAATTTGAAGTTCCAAATAATTATACATTAAATTTTGAAGCTAAAAACATGTTCCCTGGTTCATATGTTACATATGATTTTGAAATAGAAAACACTGGTATAGTTCCAATTAAAATTAATGATGTAAAGCTAATAAAGAATAGTGAAACTAGTATATCTGATGAAATATTAAATACTCTTCCTATTACTTTTATTTATAGGATTAAAAGTAAAATAGGTAGTTATAAAATTTCAGAGACTGTAAGTGGAACTTATAAAGATATAGCTGGTAAAATAAAAGATGCAATAAGTGTTATTACTCTTTTTGAAGGAGATAAAATTACAATTGGTGCAATTGAAAGAGAAGATGTTGAATTTTTTAATGAGCTCAGAATAGAAATTCCAGAGGACTGGGATTATAATACTGAAGATAGTATTATTTCATTCTCTTTGGAGTTTGTATATTCTCAAGCAAATAGGTAAATATAATATTTATATAGATAAAGCTTCCGTGCTATGTTGCTTAGCAACATTCGTGGAAGCTTCTTTATCTATATAAATTTATGAAATATAATACTATAGTAGTATATAAAATAATACATATATTTACTAATAAATTAAACTAATGGATATTATTTTAATAGATTACTATTTATATAATATAATCATTGGAAATCATTCCATAATAAAATATTATTATACAAATGGAGGTTCGTATGAACAAAACAAAAATAATAACTTTATCATTGGTACTTGTGCTAGTACTTATGGGTACAGCATTTGCTTGGTGGACTCAATCAACCACAATATCAAACCAAATTAATACTGGTAGTTTAAAAATTGAATTAGAAAAAACTAAAGACATACTTGGTAATGAGGCTAAACCAAAATTCTACTTTAGTAATCATAATGAAATTACCGGTATTTTAGACGATGCTTTAATTCGCTCTACTTATAAAGCCAGCACACAATTTAATTTCCCAACTTCAGATACAGTAAATTTTGTAGCTACAAATATGTTTCCCGGATCAAAAGTTGCATATTCATTTGCAGTAAAAAACACTGGTACTGTACCTGTAAAAATTGAAGATGTTGAGCTTCTAGGTGATGGTTTAGATCCTAAAGTATTAGAAGATATAATCATAAGCTTTAAATTTGTATATAAGAGCGGAAATATACCTTTACCTATAATATCTCCAGAACCAATTACAGGTACTTATAATGAAATAGCTGGATTGATTAGTGAAACGTTAAAAAATGTAGTATTATTACCTGAAGATACCATAGAATTAGATGTTGACAATGGATTTGTTATAGAAATACCAGAAGATTGGGAAAGTGAAACTCAAGATAAAACAATTGATATAACATTAAAATTTAATTACAAACAAGCAA
>JBPOHM010000222.1:0-4043 GCA_052035585.1 Bacillota bacterium | reverse complement strand
CAGTACACTCACCTTTAAATTACATTTATGTTGATACTATAAGAGAGAATATAGAATTCTCTCATTTTTATTGCGCTCTTTTCTTTGATTTAACAACATTTAGAATATTATAAAAATATTCAAACATTTGTTTGGATTTTTTTAAAAAAAGTATTGACATTGAACAAATGTTCTGATATTATATAAACATACCAAACAAATATTCGATTTGCTGATATAAAATGGTAAATATTATATAAAGATAAAGAAAGGAAATAAATATGGTAATATTTAATAAATACAGAGTAACAAATATGAATAGATTTAGAGCTTTTATATTTATATTAGTATTAATAATTAGCTTAATAACATTTATGATAATATCGACTACAAAAGTATATTCAGCAAACATAATAAAATATGAAACTGTATATGTTGAAGCTGGTGATAGCTTATGGAAAATAGCATCCCAATATAATAATAATCAAAGAATAGATAATTACATAAGAACAATTGAAAAATTAAATAATATAGAAAATAGTAAAATTTTTCCTGGAGATGTATTATTGATACCTATATATTAATAGATTATTAAGCATTAACTTAAAAATTTGACTTAAGTCAACCTTCTAAAGTAATTGACTTAAGTCATTTACTTTGATAATATTTGAATATACGAAATATTTATATATTATATAATTTGAGGTGCAAAGGATGAATAAGAGCTTTAGTGAAATTAAACTATTTCAAGTTAAGCCTGATAAGCTTGATGAATTTGAAGAATTTGTAGCAAGTATTATTGATGAGCAGAGAAAGCAGCCAGGATGCATTGACATAAAATATATGAAACGATTTTATACTATAGATGGAGTTGAATTGGGAGAGCCACCAAGAGAGCTTACAAAAATAGTGAAATGTGTGAAGTATTTTTCATATTGGGAATTTGACACTAAAGAAAACTATGGAAAAGCAACTAAATGGTATTTTGATAATTATCTAAAGCAGGTTCAAAAATTACTTATAATGCCGTTTGATATACATATAGGATATAGCATAAATTAAGTATTAATTTAATAAAAGTAATAGCTATAATGCGAACTTTAATTTCACATTATAGCTATTTTTAATTATCATCTTTCTCTTTATCATCCATAAAAGTACTAAGAGGATTACTCTTAACTGCTTGTTTAAGTCTTTCATTGTTAATATGAGTATATATTTGTGTTGTAGCAACACTTTCATGACCTAATATATCCTGTAATGCAACTATATCAACATTTCCATATTGGTACATAAGTGTTGCAGCTGTATGTCTTAGCTTATGTGGTGAAAAGTTTTTGTCACCAAGTCCTGCTGCAATTAAATATTTTTCAACTAAATGCTGTATAGCTCTCTGAGAAATTCTTGTCCTACGATTACTTAAAAACATGGCTTGCTCATGTCCAGCAATAGGAATTGGTCTTACCTTTAAATATTCTTCTATGGATGCAATACAAGCAGTATTTAAGTATATTGTACGTTCTTTATTTCCTTTTCCTATAACTGTAAGTGTTTCATCCTTATAATTATTTAAATCAATACTAACAATTTCAGATAATCGAACACCACAATTTAAAAATATCATAATTATTGCAAAATTTCTTTCCTTATTTTGACCATCAATAGATTCTAATAAAGCCTTTGATTGTTCTAAGGATAAATGTATAGGAAGTCTTTTGCTAGCCTTTGGTGTTTCGAGTTTAGCTGCTGGATCCTCACTAACCATATTCATGATACTGTATAGGTATCTATAGAAAGACTTAAGGCATGCAACCTTTCTAGCCTTAGTTCTATTTGTATTATCTCGTTCTTTATCAATAAAGGATATAAATGCATGTAAGTCTGATAAATTAACCTTTTTAATTAAATCTAGATTTATCTGGAATATATCTATTTCTTCAAAAACTGTATTTTGTGGTACTAATCTAAATCTAAGACATAAAAATCTATGAAATGTTCTTAAGTCTAAAAAATATTCATGTACAGTTTTTGGCGATTTACCTTTAATTGATATAAGGTATTCTAAAAAATCACACATAGGGGAGGGGGCTAGTTCAAAATAATTATAATTCATATAATTCTCCTAAATAAAATTTTTTAATTTAGTTATATATAAAATTTAATAAGATTTTTTAAAAAGCTTAAAACAAGCATTAAATATAGAAATAAGTCTAAAAATAAGATTAAATCGAGCTTTGATGTAGTAATATAATAAAATAAGGTTAAGAAATTATAAAAAATAGGTCTAAAATGATTTCAAGGGAAATAAATCAATTTTAAACAAATTTAGATTAATTTTGATATAATTAATCATAAAATTATTTTAAACGCGTTAAAAGCCAAATTTAAGCCTTGTCTTTTCGATTTTTTATATTACTTATGTCACAAAATAATAATTTTGCGACAAAGTCTATATTTTTTAAAATATCCCATAAGTAAGACGTAGATTTAGCTAAACTTTATGGGATATCTAAATTATACAACTAAAAAATAAGTTTGTCCATATAAATTTTCTTTATTATGAAAATTTATATTTTATAATATAATTATATCACTAAATATTTTTATACATTCAATTCAATCTCAATTCCTAATTCAGACTTATTTTGTTCTAATAGATCCTTTATAACTTCTTCATAAAAATCTACAACCTGTTCTGGAGCTCTTCCAATAAAGTTTTTAGGATTTATAATTGCATTAATTTCTTCTTTAGATAAATTAATGATTTTACTATTTGCTATTCTTTCTAATAAATCATTTGAATTTCCATACTTTTTAACCTGTTCTCCTGCTTGCATAGACAAGGTTCTTATTTCTTCATGAAGCTCCTGTCTATCCCCTCCTCTTTTCACGCATTCCATAATGATGTTCTCAGTTGCCATAAAAGGTAGCTCTTCCATTATATGCTTTTCTATTACCTTTTCATTTACAACCATACCATTAAATACATTTATAGCAATGCCTAAAATCGCATCACAGGCTAAAAATCCTTGAGGAATACTTAATCTTCTATTTGCAGAATCATCTAAGGTTCTTTCTAACCATTGAGTTGCAGCCGTATTTTCCATATTAGCTGTATTTGAAATTATAAATCTTGCTAAAGATGCTATTCTCTCACTTCTCATAGGATTTCTCTTATATGCCATTGCAGATGATCCTATTTGACTTTTTTCAAATGGCTCCTCTACTTCCTTTAGGCTTTGAAGTATTCTAATATCATTAGTCGCCTTATGCAAACTTTGAGCTATACCAGATAACACATTTCCGACCATTGTATCAAGCTTTCTTGAATATGTTTGACCTGTTAAATAAAATGAACTGTCAAAGCCCATTTTTTAAGCTATTATTTTATCAAGCTTTTTAACATTTTCACTATCATTATTAAATAAATTCATATAGCTTGCTTGTGTTCCAGTTGTACCCTTCGCTCCTCTAAGCTTTAATTTACTAATACAGAACTCTAATTGCTCAAAGTCCATGTATAAATCTTGTAGCCAAAGGCTTGCTCTCTTACCCACCGTAGTTAGTTGTGCAGGCTGGAAATGAGTAAAGCCAAGTGTTGGAACATCCTTATATTTTAAGCAAAACTGTGACAATACATTAATTAAATTTAATAGCTTACTTCTTATTATAAGTAATGCCTCTCTCATTATAATAATATCAGTATTATCCCCAACATACATGCTTGTTGCACCTAGATGGATTATAGGCATAGCCTTAGGACAAGCTGTTCCAAATGTATGAATATGAGCCATAACATCATGTCTGAATTCTTTTTCCTTTTGCTCAGCAAGCACATAATCTATATTATGTAAACTTGCCTTCATTTCATTAATTTGCTCTTCACTAATATTTAGTCCTAATTCTTTTTCAGCTTCCGCTAAAGCTATCCAAAGCCTTCTCCATGTTGTAAACTTCTTATTATCAGAAAAAACATAAGTCATTTCTTTACTTGCATATCTAGTTATAAGCGGATTTTCGTAAATATCTTTACTCATTATATCATTTCTCCTATGTATATAAAT
>JBPOHM010000036.1:0-30171 GCA_052035585.1 Bacillota bacterium | reverse complement strand
ATATTTGTAAAATCAATATTATCTAGAAACTAATATAAGCATGTTATCTATTATTAATTTATAATTAACATTACTCTTAATATCAAAATTAACATTTTGCAAATATCTTATAAGCTCATCAATCTTTTGTCTATCTAGTAATTTAGCATGTTTTTCTAATAATTCTAGAAAATCTATATTAATAATTAATTCATCAATATCATGCTTTTTAAAAGAAACATCTCTTAGCCAAATCATTAGTATTTCTGCTATTTCATCTATTTTATCTTTGTTTTCTTCAAAGTATGTTTCATATTCAAATATTGCACTTTTACCGTTAATTAAAACTCTATCAAAAATTTTAATTATTTCTTCTCTACATTTTAATATATTATCTTGATTAGTTACTATTTTTTCAGCATTATTTATAACACCCTTTGAGTAATAAGCTATAAGCCTTGCAGTGTTATCATCTAAATTAAACTTATTTTTAATGTAATTTACTATTTGCTCATTATTTACTTTATCAAATTTAATAATTTGACATCTAGAAACTATTGTAGAAATTAAAAGATTACTATTCTCTGTAAGTAGTATCATTGTTGTATTGCCTGCAGGCTCTTCTAATGTTTTTAAGAAGGTATTAGCTGCCTGCATTGTCATGTCTTCACTATTATTTATTATATATATTTTTCTGTCACTCTCATAAGGCTTTTGAGATACAGATGAAATTAAAACATCTATCTCTTCTCTTTTAATACTCCTGTCATCAGATGATATAATATGCAAATCAGGGTGATTCATTGAGTTTATCTTTATACAGGAACTGCATTTATCACATGGCTCATTATTAAAATCCTTGCACAGCAATGATTTTGCAAAAAAAATTGCCATACTAAGCTTACCTATACCTTTTGAACCTTCAAAAATATAGCCATGTGAAATATTATCTTCTTTTATAGATTTAATTAAATACTCTTTAACATCTCTTAAATTGTTTGAAAGATTGCTTTCTAAGTTTTTTGGAAGCTTAAGCTCCTGGTCTTGAGGAAGCTTAGCTTCCAAATCTTCATACTCGCTAAAAAGCATATTTTTTCACGTTCCTTTTTGGCCTATATTTTTTCAAATCTATCAACACCAGTTACAAAAATAACTGCTCCACCAACTGTTACTTCAATTGTATTAGGGAAAAATCCTCCTACTCCATTAAATGTGTTTGGTGGCATTGCTGCTGTGATTTTTTTCTTAGTTTTACAAATATTTTTGATGACTTCAATTACATCATCAACCTTTTCTTCTTCTACTCCAATTAATAAAGTGGTATTACCAGAACTTAAAAATCCACCTGTTGATGCCAGCTTTGTTGAAGAAAAGCCATTTTCTCTTAAAGATGATATAAGCTTGTTTACATCCTCATTTTGTACTATTACAATGATAAGTTTCATGTTTAAATCCTCCTTTTATTTATTATTTAAAAAGAATTTAAAATAAATTCTATATAATATTTATTATAAATACATAATAAAATGTACATAACAAAAAAATTATAAGTTAATTAATATATTTTTAATATCAGAAAACAATTCATCAGCACTTTTATCAGCATTTATATGGATAATTCCATCATATATTTTACTAATTTCTTTATAACCCTCATATACCTTTTTATGAAAATCTAGCACTTCATTTTCCAATCTATCTCCATTGCCATTTGATAGTTTTCTATTTAATGCTTTTTCAGGATCAATGTCAAAAAATAATACTAAATCAGGCTTTAATCCATCAATTGCAAAATCATTAATTTCCTTAACTTTTTGAATACCTAAATTTCTAGCAATTCCTTGATATACAATGCTTGAATAAACAAATCTCTCACTTATAACAACCTTGCCCTTTTCAAGATTTGGTTTAATAAGCTCTGATACATGCTGAGCTCTTGCTGCTGCATAAAGTAATGCCTCTGTATTATATGCCATCTCAGTATTGTCATTATCTAATATTATATCTCTAATTTTCTCACTTATTTTTGTGCCACCAGGCTCTCTTGTAAAAATAATTTCTCTTCCAGCACTTTGGTAATGCTGGGCTATCATTTTGGCCATTGTACTCTTGCCTGAACCATCAGGCCCTTCAAGTACTATAAACAGTCCCTTCATCCTAAGCCTCTTCCTTTTTATAATTATAACATATTTTGTTGTAAATATAAAATAAAATTTATAGTTTGGGCGGAGTTAATCTCCGCCCCCATATTACTTAACTACTCTTAACATGTTGTTTGCATCTATTCCATTAACGTTTATACCGTTAGCTAATATTGATTTTGCATACTCTATTGTTTCTTCTTTAATTATCTCTCCCGGACATATAAGTGGTATTCCTGGAGGATATGGAATTATAAAGTCCGCTGATATTCTACCAAATGATTCATCAGCTGGGATCAATTCGCTTTCAGAATAGAATGCATTTTTCATAGATATTTCTTGTGTTAAACGTGGGAATTCTTCTATGAAAACTCTACTGCTTCCACTGTTTGAGTTCTTAGCTTCAAGATATATTTCCTTAACAGCGTCAAACAATCTAGCTATATCTTCTGGCTCATCTGCAGCTGTAATATATCCAACTGTATACATAAGGTCAGACATTTCCATTTGAATCTTATATTTTTCTCTTAATATAATTTCTAATTCTTTTCCATTAATTCCAACGTCATTTAAGCTTATAACAGCTCTTGTCTCATCAAAAGCATAGCTTCCATTTTCCTTTAAGAAATCATCAGTTAATACATTAACCCCTAAATCTCTTAATTCTTTTGTCTTAGTTCTAAATATTTCTATATTCTTACTCAATCTTTCTTCACCATACTTGTCCATGTACTCTACAGCTCTTTGTGTTGATGCCATTAGTATATATGATGGACTTGTAGTTTGAAGCATTCTTAGCATTCTACTAACCTTTTCAGTATCTACTCTATCACTGCAAACATGTAGAATAGAGCTTTGTGTCATTGCAGGTAAGGTCTTGTGCGTACTTTGTGCAACTATATCAGCACCTGATCTCTCTGCTGCTGGTGGAAGCTTACTACAGAAGTTTAAGTGACTTCCGTGTGCCTCATCTATCATGAGTATTTTTCCATATTTGTGCACTATTTCAGCTGCTTTTTTAACATCAAAACACACACCATAAAAAGTTGGGTATGTTAAAACAACTAATTTTATTTTCGGATAATCAATAAGCATTTGCTCTAATTTTTCCAAGCTAACGCTGAAATTTAGTCCATGCTCTCTGTTGAATTCTGGATATAGATACTCAACCTTCAAGCCGCCTAATATTACTGCGTTATATACTGACTTATGGCAATCCCTTTGAACCAAAATAAAGTCTCCAGGACTTGTACATGCCATAATTGATGAAATAACTCCACAAGAAGTACCGTTTACAACAATATACGATTTTTTCGCACCGTATGATCTAGCTATACTCTCTAAAGTGTTTTTAATCATTCCTGTGGGGAAATGTAAATTGTCTGTACCAATTGTTTCGGTGATATCATAAGAATATAAATTATCACCTATTTCTTTTAAAACATCTGGTTTGTTTTTATGACCAGGCATATGGAAACTAGTTTGTACCTCTTGTCTAAACTTTTTGATTCCATCAATTAATTCAATTTTTTCAATGCTCATAGTGCTTGTTTCCTAATTTTTCCTTTCTGATATTCTTATTTTTTTACTAATATTTATTATTACTATTAGTTTTTGTTAGGATTTAAAAACAAATCTATAATTATATTATTTGCTTTGCTCAAATACAGCATAATAAAGATTTTCATAAAAACAATACATTTATACCGCTACACTATTTAAGATATGCCCTGTCTTTATTTTTTTTGAAAACACTAATTGCTTTATTACGATTTTGAATTCTTCTTTTCTTTGCAATGCTGTTACTTGTATAAACAGTTTCTACATAAAGCATTACCATTAATGAAAGAACTAGAAGCATAATAAATACAACTATCATTATTTCAATTATCATCTTACCCTCTATCTACACTTTAAGTCTTACAAATAATAAGTATATTATATAACAGCAAGCCTACGTTGTCTATCAAAAATTTACTGTGTTTTCAAATATTTTTTCAAACAAATTTTTCAAAATTATAAAATAATATTTTCAATATTATTTGTTAATATTACAACACAATTTTCTTTACAATACATTTTATTCCAGTGATAACTTTTAAACATCATGTTATCTTCCAGAAATAATGGTCAAATTCATTAAAGCATTTTCAATTTCAATTAATCTATTTTTAATATCATTGTATTTTTCAACATCTAGACTCTCGTTTAAGCTTCCTTGTGTTAAATTTACAGCATTATCAAATAGCTCTTTTACCAATTCAATTTCTTTTGACAAATCATAGATTTTTTCAGAGCTTGTACTCTTTGTGGAACTTGCAATTTCCTGAATACTTCTAGTAAGCTCTCTAACAGAAAATTTATTTTTATCTAATTCATAAACCTGTGAAAAATATGGCACTACACAATCTATTAAAAACTCATTTTCAACTGTTTGTGCAAATTCAGCCTTTGAGTCATCCTCACCATGAACTATAAACATTTTCTTTGGCTTCTTTACAAATCCCTTAACCCATTTTAATAGTCCATTTCTATCAGCATGGCCAGAAAATCCATCTAATTCGTGAATTTCCGCTAAAACATTAATTTCCTCACCAAATATTTTTACAAGCTTTTCTCCATCCTTTATTCTTCTACCAAGAGTGTTTTCAGCTTGATAGCCAACAAAAACAATACTTGATTCTGCTCTCCATAAATTATGTTTTAAATGGTGCTTAATTCTACCAGCTTCACACATTCCACTTGCAGCTATTATTATCTTTGGAGTTTTATCTTCATTTAACATTTTAGATTCTATTGAAGATTGGACAAATCGAAGATTATCAAATTGTAGTGGGTTATCTCCAGATAAAACTAAATTTCTTGTTGTTTCATCAAACACCTGTGAGTTAAGCTTAAAAACCTCGGTACTCTTCATAGCTAAAGGACTATCAATATAAACTGGAATTTTTCTTAACTCATCAGCATACTTACTAGGATAATCATAATACCTATTTAACTCATATATTATTTCTTGTGTACGTCCAACAGCAAAGGCAGGTATAATTACATTTCCTCCACGTCTAGTTGTTTTTAAAATTATATCTATAAGCTTGTCCATTCTATATTCAGAATCCTGATGCAATCTATTTCCATATGTTGATTCCATAATAACATAGTCAGCTTCTTCGACATAGCTTGGATTGTTTAATAAAGGTCTATTTTCAACACCTAGATCACCTGAAAATACAATTTTTATATCCTCACCAGAACCTTCATTTACCCATATTTCTATAATCGATGAACCAAGAACATGTCCTGCGTCAAGAAATCTAACTGTAAAATCATAATCTAATTTAAGCATTTGACCATATAAAATAGGTTTAAAATACTTCATACTATTATTAGCGTCTTCCTGAGTATATAATGGTTCTACTGGTTTTCTACCAGCTCGTTTCCCTTTTCTATTTTCCCATTCAGCTTCGCTTTCATGAATATATGCACTATCAAGTAACATTATTTTACATAAATCATATGTTGGCTTAGTACATATTATTTCCCCTTTAAATCCTCTTTTAACAAGAAGAGGAATTCTACCACAATGGTCTATATGACAATGACTTAGTAGTAAATAATCTATTTCTGAAGGTACAAAATCAAAATCGTCAAAATTCATCTGTTCTTCACGACTACTACCCTGGAATTGCCCACAATCAAGTAAAACCTTTTTATTACCCCATTCAAGCAAATGACATGAACCAGTTACTGATTCTACTGCACCATGAAAACTAATCTTCATAAAAAGTTCCTCCTAATGTTAAATAAATCTGTTTTATAATAATTTTATCACTTTATAGTGTATAAGTAAACAATATTGTGTTCAATTAAATTTACATAAGGAATTTTACCTTTAAATAAAAAAACAGATTATTTATAAAATTTATAAATAATCTGTTTAAAGACCTTTTTAGCCTTCCATTTGTCTTGATAAAAACAGACTTGCATTTTTAACTAACTTTTGCTCAGCTTCTCCCATTTTGGCATTTTTGTCCTTAGATACTAACACTACCGCTCCTATAGCATCTCCTTGAACAATTATTGGTGCAATTACCTGTGCTGTATAATCATTTGGAGCATATTCAGCTGCACCTATACGTGAAACATTATTAGAACCACCTTCATATACAAACAATTCTCTTGTTTCAACAATTTTTTCTAAATCCGGACTAACTTTTTGCTCAAAGTAATCTTTTTTATTTGGTCCAGCTACAGCTATAACAGTATCTCTATCTGTAATAATCGCTGTAAATCTTGTTGTTTCATATAATGATTCTACATAACTATCTGCAAACTCAGTTAATTCACCAATTGGTGAATATTTTTTAAGTATTATTTCTCCTTCTCTATCTGTAAATATCTCTAGAGGATCACCTTCTTTAATTCTCAATGTCCTTCTGATTTCCTTTGGAATAACTACTCTTCCAAGATCATCAATTCTTCTAACTATACCTGTTGCTTTCATATTTTCCTCCTATTATTAAATTTTTTTCCAGTATTAAATATAATTTAGCATAAAACAAGTTTACCTATGTTATTTAATATTATTTGTATAATTGTCAATTTTATTCCTATACGTTTAAATTATACCCATTTTTTTATTTCTCAATCTTAGCATTTTCGATAAATTTATCCAACATAGCATTATATTTCAAAGATTTATATTGATATACCAATTCTTCCCTGTCAATATCATCATAAGAATTTTTTTTGTCAGTAAGCTTAATTATATGATACCCAAACTTTGATTTAACAGGTTCGCTAATTTGACCTATCTCCATATTGAAAGCAACATCAGAAAATTCTGCAACCATTTCACCCTTTGCGAAATATCCTAAATCTCCACCATATTCACTACTTGGACAGGTTGAGTATTCTTTTGCTAATTCAGCAAAATCTTCACCATTATCTATCTTTTGTTTAATTTCTTTTGCTAGCTTTTCTTCATCAACTAATATATGACTTGCTTGAACTGTGTCAAACATAGTCTTCTTATCTTCATAAAGTGCTTTTAATTCTTCATCTGTTGTTTCAAGCTTATCTATTTCCTCTGATTGAATAGCTAAAAATTTATCTATTAAAATTTCCTTTCTCAAAGCTTCCTTTAAAAATTCTTCTGTCATTCCTGAACTCTTCAAGAAATTATTATATTCCTCTTCAGAAGTGAAATATTCCTTATATTGAGAAAGGCTATTGTTAAATTCTTCTTCATCAACTGTTAGTCCAGCTTTAATTGCCTCATCTTCAAGCACTATATCTAAAATCATTGATTCAAGAACCATTTCCTCTAAATACTGTCTAAAGTTTTTTCCAGGCTCTATCTCTTGCTCCCAAATATCAGCTCCATTTTCAGCCTCATACATTTCTATCATTTGATTAAGGTTTTTTTCGTAATCTTCATTAGTTATCGGCTTTCCATTAACCGTAACCTTTATTGTTGATGCTTCTTCCTTTTTATCACATGCTACTAAGCTTAATAGCATAATCATTACAAGTGCAATTATTGCAAATTTTTTAATATTTATCATAGGTCATAATCCTTTCTTATTTCAATTATATTTTTATATTTAATTTTTAGTTCTTACTTATATAATTAACTATTTAAGCTAGCACTTAAATTAGCATCACATAATCCTTCAAGAACCGTTTTAATTTCATCCAATAAACTATTTTGTTCAACTGAGCTAAGCTGATATTTGATGAAAGGCTCTTTTGAAGAGTCAAATTTAACTCTTAATGGATATTTTTTAACTAAGTAATTTATAGCTTCAACACTTAGTCCTTTATTTGTTATAAACATAAATCTTACAAATTTATTACTTTGAACTATTTCTTTAATACCAAGTTTTTTACATAAAGTTTTAATAAACGCAACCTTTATTAAATTATTAACTTCCTTAGGTACATTACCAAATCTATCAATTAGCTCCTCGGTAATATCGAGTATATCATCAGTATCGCTGATGGCAGCAATTTTCTTGTATATTTCAATCTTTTGTTCTTCGTTCTTAATATATGAGCTTGGTATATAGCCATCAACATTCAAATCTACTGAAATCTCAATATCCTCTTCAAGCTGAACTCCACTAAGCTTTTTAACTGCTCTATCTAAATACTTAACATATAAATCATATCCGATAGCAAGCATATGTCCATGCTGCTCTGGTCCAAGAATATTACCACAGCCTCTGATTTCCAAGTCTCTCATTGCTATCTTAAAACCAGAACCAAATTCTGTAAATTCTCTAATAGCCTTTAATCTCTTATCAGCAATTTCAGTAAGAACCTTGTCTCTTTCATAAGTCAAGTATGCAAATGAATTTTTATTAGAACGTCCAACTCTTCCTCTTAGCTGATATAGCTGTGATAAACCAAAATGATCTGCATTATCAACAATCAATGTATTAGCATTCGGTATATCCATCCCTGTTTCAATGATAGTTGTGCAAACCAAAACATCATATTCTCTATTCACAAAGCCTATCATTACATTTTCAAGCTCTCGCTCTTGCATTTGTCCATGTCCTACAGCAACTCTTACTCCAGGAACCATATTCCTAATTTTCCGTGCTACACTCTCTATATCAGTAACTCTATTATGAACATAATATACCTGACCTCCTCTAGACACTTCTCTTTCAATAGCATCTCTTATAACTCCCTCATTATACTCAATTACATATGTCTGTATAGGAGTTCTATCTCCTGGTGGTTCCTCTATAACACTCATATCTCTAATGCCAACCATTGACATATGAAGAGTTCTAGGAATTGGTGTAGCAGTTAAGGTCAATACATCTATATTAGCTTTTAGCTGTTTAATAGCTTCCTTATGTCTAACACCAAAGCGTTGCTCCTCATCTATAACTAAAAGTCCTAGGTTTTTAAATTTTAAGTCCTTTGATAAAAGCTTGTGTGTTCCAACTATTATATCCACTAATCCTTTATTAACAGCCTCAATTATTTTCTTCTGTTGACTTGCAGTTCTAAATCTGCTAAGCATTTCTGTCTTAACAGGAAATCCTCTAAATCTATCTATTACGTTCGAATAATGCTGCTGTACAAGTATAGTAGTTGGTGCAAGTATAGCTACCTGCTTACCATCCATAACAGCCTTAAATACTGCTCTAAGAGCAACCTCTGTTTTTCCAAAGCCAACATCACCACATAAAAGTCTATCCATAGGCTGACTTTTTTCCATATCTGCTTTGATTTCTTCAACACATCTAAGCTGATCTTCAGTTTCTTCAAATGGGAACTTATATTCAAAGTCCTTTTGCCACTCAGTATCTGGTGAAAATGCAAAGCCCTTAAGCACTCTTCTCTTAGCATAAAGCTCTATCAGCTCTCCAGCCATGTCTTCAATAGCTTTTTTAGTCTTTTCCTTAACTCTATTCCACTCTTGACTACTCATCTTGTTAATCTTTGGAGTAATTGAATCTGAACCAATATATTTTTGAATCAATGACATTTGATCAACTGGAACATAGAGTTTATCCTCTCCATGATACCTTATGCAAAGATAATCCTTCTTTACATTTTGAACATTTAATTCTTCTATTCCTATATATTGCCCAATTCCATGGTATTCATGTACAACATAATCACCAACCTTTAAATCAGAGAAGGTTTCAATTTTATTCTTCTTTACCTTACTAGTCTTGAATTTACTTTTCTTTTTAACAACTCCAAAAATTTCATTTTCAGTTAAAAGCAAAAGCTTACTTTCAAGCATTTCAAAGCCTTTTTTCAAATCTCCAGTTGTTATGAAAACCTGTCCTGACATAGGTGTACTAGAGTCAAATGATAGAACAGTACTACAATTATAATCATTTAATATTAAATGTAATTTCTTACATTTTTCATCACTACTTAGTACAATTAAAATCTTGTAGCCCTTATACTTGTACCTATTAAGCTCGTTGGACAAATCCTCCATCTTGCCATAATAAGCAGTAGCATCCTTTGAAATAATTTGACAAATATCATCTATTTGATAGTTCTTATTTGTTTTAATTATAGCATTGTGATACATAATTCTTTTAGTGTTTAATTTCTTTTCAATATCTGTTCTGCTAAAATATATATCACTTTGCTTATAAAACACTTCACCTTTTTCAAACAATTGGGTATAGCTTAAATTAAAGCTTTCAGCCACTACCTTGAATTCTTCATATATCTTATCAGGCTCAACTAAAACAACTAATGTATCTTCATCAAAATAATCAAGAATACTCTCAAGCTCAAAATTTGCATAGGGTAATATTAAATCTGTATTATCAAAGCCAGTGTCTGCATCAATCTTTAAGGTATAGCTTTCATATAGAGAATTTAAATTTTCTATAATTTTATCATTAGAAGATATTGATGCATCAAGCTTTTTTAAACGTTTTAAATAATCCTTTTCTAATTCCTTTTTTATATGATTAAGCTCGTCTTTACTAAAGAATACATCATTACAAGGTAAAACTATCAATTCCTTTTCATTTTGTATTGATCTTTGAGTTTTTATATCTATAGAACGTATAGAATCAATTTCATCATCAAAAAACTCAATCCTATATGGATTGTTTTCAGATAACGAGAAAATATCTAAGATTCCACCTCTTATTGAGAATTGTCCTTTACCTTCAATAGCATCAACTCGTTCATATCCAAGCTCAACCAATTTATGTGTCAAACTTTCAAAATCATATGATAAACCATACTCTAATTTTAGCATGCTACTCTTAAATTTGTCTTTAGTAACAATTTTACTCATTAAAGAATTTACACTTGAAGTGACTATAAATTTTTCTTCATTTATAACCTTGAATAGTGTATTAACTCTCTTATATATATCTTCTTTACTAAGAGCATCAACATTGTACAATATTAATTCTCTTTGATTAAACACATCAGAATTTTTAGTATAGGAATTAATGTAATTATTTATTTCCTTTGCTTTAAACTCATTGCTTGTTATAATCAATATTTTATTTATCTTGTAATCATTTAAATTGCAACACAAATAAGCCATCCCTTCTTCATTTAATCCATGAATAAGTTGGCGTTTCTTAGTGTCATAATTTTCTACTATCGCTTTAAATTTCTCAGAATTCTGAAATTGTGAAAATAAATATTTTTCCATTAATACGCTTATCTTTCCTCTATCCTCTTATTATAATTATTCATTGCGAATTCCAAACCATGACTTATTATATCCTCAGCAGCAAGTCCAGCATTTTGTATAGTTTCATTAATAATTGCTCTTTCTTCACTATCAAATCTCATAAGCACATAATCACCCAAGCTAATGTTAGAGTTCTTACTCTTTCCAATACCAATTCTTATACGCTTAAAATTTTCAGTTTGAAGTTGATAGAGCAATGATTTCATTCCATTATGAGTGCCACTACTTCCATGTGGTCTAATTCTAAGTGAACCAAGTGGAATATCAATATCATCATATATAACTATTATATTCTCTATTGGTATTTTATAATAACGAACCGCTTCAATAACTGCATTTCCACTTAAATTCATATATGTAACAGGCTTAAATAAAATAACTTTTTCGCCCTTTATATTATATTCACCAAAAACAGCATTAAACTTTAATTTATCTAATTTAACATTATTTTTATATGCTAGAAAATCAATAGTATCAAAACCAACATTATGTCTTGTTCCAGCATATTCTTTTCCAGGGTTTCCTAACCCAACTATCAAGTACATTTTTATTTCCTTCCTAACATTTATTAATATCTTCCAGATCCTCTGCCAGGCTTGTTTACCTGTCTAGCTCTTGCTATAGCAAGTGCTTCCTTCTCTACATTATCAGTTATTGTAGAGCCACAGGCTATATAAGCTGATTCTTCTATAGTAACTGGGGCTATTAGATTTGAATTACTACCTATGAAAGCACCATCTTTAACTATTGTCTTATTTTTATTCTTTCCATCATAATTTACAAAAACAACTCCACATCCAACATTTACATCCTTACCTATTTCTGCATCTCCAATATACGAAAGATGTGAGGCTTTTGAACCATCATCTACTATAGCATTTTTAAGCTCAACAAAATCTCCTATCTTAACATTTTTACCGAGTCTTGTCCCTGGTCTTAGATATGCAAAAGGTCCTATAGATGTATACTCATCTACAAATGATTCTATGACTTTAGAGTTATCAATTTCTACATTATTTTTTATTATAGAGTTTATTATTCTCGTATTTGGTCCAATTATACAGTTCTCACCAATAACTGTCTTGTTTTCTAAGATAGTTCCAGGATATATAACTGTACCACTACCAATTTCTACATCAGCATCTATATATGCTGCATTAGGGTCTATAAATATAACACCATTTTCCATGTGCTTTCTATTTATTTCATTTTTCATTGTATTAATATTTTCAGATAATTGAACTTTATCATCAGCTTTTCTCATTGCTTCTATATCCTTAAACAAAATATACCTCCTAACAATTGGTTATAATATATTTCTATTATTTTATCATATTTTTAATTATTTTTATACATCAATTTTTCTATACTACCATATTTTATATGTATTTGTCAATTTCTATGTTCCTATAATAAAATAAGATAGCTTGTACAAAAAAAGAGAGCCTAACGACTCTCTACTTTGACGAAGCTATAACTTAGTATAAGCATCATAATAAATTAATTATATTATTTATATCTAATAATTATTATTCCTCGTCTTCATTTCTTTTTTCTTCATAAGCTCTAAATACTGCTTCAGATAGTTCTGTTCTAGTATCAGAATTTATTGGATGAGCGATATCTTTAAACTCGCCATCTTGCATTTTTCTGCTAGGCATTGCTATAAAAGGACCATTTTCACCTTCTATAATCTTGATATCATGCACTACGAAACAATCATCAAAAGTTACAGAAACGATTGCCTTCATCTTACCATCAGAATTAATTTTTCTAACTCTAACGTCTGTTATTTTCATGTCTTCACCACCTTCCCCCCTATAAATTATGTCTAATATACATTATAATACTACATTTTCTAAAAAAATGCAAAAAACATTTTCATAAAACACTTATTTTTTTTGTTAAATTATTGTAACAATTTAGGGTTAGGTGAAATATTTACGATTCCTTCTCTTTCATTAATACCTTCTAAGAGTAATAATGAAATATAATTATCGATAAGTTTCTTCTCTGGCTCTTTAGTTTCAATGACTACAGCAGTTCCTACAACCTTAGCATTAAATTCGTTCATCATATCATGCATACCTTTAGCTGTTCCGCCACCCTTAATAAAATCATCTATAATTAAAACTCTAGAATTTTCATTTAATGATCTTCTTGACATCGACATTGTCTGAATAGTGTTTGATGAACCTGAAACATAATTAATACTAACTGTTGCACCTTCAGTGACCTTATTATTTCTTCTAATAACTGCAAGAGGCACATTTAGCTTTTGAGCAGTCATAATTGCTAAAGGAATACCCTTTGTTTCAACAGTTACTACATAGTCTATTTCAACACCTCTAAATTTAGAAGAAATTATTTTTGCCATGTTGCTTACTATACTTGGATTATTAAATAAATCAGTCATATATATAAATCCGCCAGGAATAATCCTATTTTTCTTAACAAATTCTTTACATAAATCATTTAATATTTTTTCTATTTCCTCATTGTTTATGTATGGATAAAATATAGCTCCACCAAGAGCACCAGTTACAGTCTCAATTTTTCCATATGACATTTCCTCTACTAATTCCTTTACAATTACAATATCTTCACTTATAGTAGATTTAGCTGCATTAAACAAACTAGAAAAATAATTATACGAAAAAAGCTTATTTGGTGATTCTGAAAATATCTTCATCAAGGCTGCAACTCTTTGTATTCTTTTATACTTTTTTAAGTTCATATTAAAACTCCTTGTATTGCGAATATTATGCATTAATTATAACTTAATTATTCGTGTCTTGCAAGGAGTTTTTTATTGCTTGGGAAATATTTTCCTAATATAAGGTAATTATAATTATTTTATTTTGTTAGCATAAATCAAGATAATTCAATCCACTTAGTGCTATTATCAATCTCGTTTCATTTCCCACTAATATAGAAAATAAAGAATAATACGTTGTTCTAAGCAATAGTGTAGATGGTGTTGCTGCTATTGATTCCTGTGTTCCAGTTTTCTTAATTTCAAATACCTCATCATGAGGGATAAGTAAAATATTTGGTATAGATTGACCAAATTCTATATTTCTATAAACCATTGTTCCATCTGCTAAATAAAGATCAACTCCATCTTTAAAAGGTGAAAAATTTGAATACGTTATAACAGCCTCTCTAAAAGGTGGAACATCCTGTTTAACTTCTTTTATTACAAATATTTCAGTCCTATTACCAGCAATAACAGCAGTATAGGAAGAATTTTTATTTATACTTATAGTTTTAGTTGCTAATGGATTTTCTTTTTCTCCTGTTGCATAAACAGCTATTCGATATTCCTTTGGATATATTAACATAAAGTCAGTAATATATCCTGATGCTATAGAGCTAGCAACAATATTATCATCTATATAAATATCTATAGATGAGCTTGTGCTTGAATTTATAAATCTTATGTAGGATTTTGCACATATACAGCCTTGATAATTTGCAAGATTATTTAGATAATCATATATTCTTTCCTCATTAGCATGTGATAAGTATTTAAAATCTATCATACAAAAAAACACCCCTTTACACTAATTATATGAAATCATATACAAAATGTTAAAAGAGTCAAAATAATTAACTTACTAATTATTTTGACTCTTTTTAATGCTTTTTCTTACATCTCGTTAATATATGGCATACCTGTTTGAGCTCCAAGCTTAGTTACTGATTTTGATGCTGCTTTATTAGCAAAATCTATAGCATCCTTTAAGCTGTAGTTATTTACTATAGCTCTAGCAAATGCTCCATTAAATGTATCACCAGCACCAGTTGTATCTACTACTTCAACCTTATAGCCTGGAACAACTACTATATCGCTACCATCAAAATACATAACTCCCTTTTCACCCATTGTCATTATGATTTTATTTGGATATCTTTTTAATATCTCTTTTATATCTGCATTTTTATCTTCACCTAAGATTATCTTACATTCATGCTCATTTGGTGTAATATATGTTGACTTTTCTATAAGTCTCTTGTCAAGCTTAATAGCTGGTGCAGGATTAAGAATTGTTCTTACATTATTCTCATAGCAAAGGTCAATTACATGTTCTACAGTGTCAATAGGTATTTCTAGCTGTAGCATTACTAAATCAGCTGCTAAAATATCTTTTTTATATCTATCAATAATTTCTTTATCAAGCTTATAATTAGCTCCTGAAATAACTATTATGCTATTGTCATTGTCTGCAACAATTATGCTTGCTACTCCAGTAGGTGTATCTTTAACCTTAGTTATGCATGATGTATTTACATTTAAATTATTAAAATTATTTATTGAGAATTCACCATTTGAGTCATCACCTACACAACCAATCATTGTTACATCAGAACCTAGCTTAGTTGCAGCAACAGCTTGATTAGCACCCTTACCACCAGCAACTGTTTTAAAATCCTTGCCAAGTACTGTTTCACCTGCATTAGGTCTAATGTCGGAAATAAAAACTAAATCAACATTTATGCTTCCAATAACTACTATTTTATTCATAGGGACAAGGCCTCCTATACTCTTTCATCCATTTTATAAATTGCTTCTAGTATTAGCTCTCTGCATTTTTTAGTATCTATGTCCATTAATACCTTTGGATATGTCTCATCATATTTTATCCATTCTCTATTATCACCAATAGTCATTCCTCGTGTTGCAGAATATGTGCAATCTATGTCAACTGGCATATGTTTATATGTATAAATTTCAGGATGTAATAAATACATTATAGCACATGCATCATGGATTGGTGTAAAGGTTCCATTTTTTACATGGTCTCCTTGGAAGTAAAAATCTAAAATCTGTCCACACATATAAGAAACTTTACCCTTACTTGCCATTAGCTCTTTTACATCATCCTTATAAAGTCCAGCACTATGTGTAACGTCTAAACCAGCCATAACTATTTTAACTTTAGAATCAAATACTATTTTTGCTGCCTCTGGATCTGCCCATATATTAAATTCTGCATGTGAAGTAACATTTCCACCATGTATTGCTCCTCCCATGAGTACTATTTCATCTATATTTTCCTTAACCTCAGGATAAACCTTAAAAAGAAGTGCAATATTTGAAAGTGGTCCTATAGGAACTAAAGTAATTTTCTCTTTTGAAGCTAATATTGTATTTTTTAAGAATTCAACAGCATTTTCCTTTTGTAGTTTAACTGTTGGCTCAGGAAGCTCATAATTACCCATACCTGTCGTACCATGTACCCCAGCAACTGATCTTTTTTCTCTAATAAGAGGTGTGTCAGCACCCATTGCAACCTTTATATCCTTATTTAAAAGTGATACTAATTTTAAAGCATTACCTGTAACCTTTTCAATAGTTTGATTTCCAGTAACAGTTGTAAGTCCAAGAATATTAAGCCTATCATCATTAGCAACTGCATATATGATAGCTACTGCATCATCAATTCCTGGATCACAGTCTATAATAATATTTCTTTTGTTCATTTTAAGTTATCCTCCATGAAAGTATTTTAGCTTATATAATACAAGGAACGTTATAAATACAGCTTGTATTTATATCGTCCCCTATTAAATATCAAAATTATAAGTAATTACTTAAGAATCGGAACGATTCTATTTATTTACCACTCAATTTTTCTCTTTTTTTCATCAGTCTATAGCTATATATACCTAAACCTATAATAGTTACAAGATAAGGTAATAGCTGTGCAATTTCTGATGGGAATTTTATAAGCTGTAATGAATTTGCAAATGCTTGGGCAACTCCAAAAATCAATGATACTAAGAATCCTCCAACAGGAGTATTACCTCCCATTGCACCTGCAGCAAGAGCTATATATCCTCTACCAGCAGTCATATTTATAGTGAACCTTGTCATATAACCACCTGATAAGAAGAATCCACCAAATGAAGCAAGAACACCACTAATTACAAGAGCTATTGCTCTAACTCTTTGAGAACTAATACCAACTGATTCTGCTGCATCCTTATTTTCTCCAACTGCTCTTATTTTAAGTCCTAAAGGAGTTTTATACATAAATATATGCATTATTACAACACTAATCAATGACAAGTATGTTAATATATTTTGCTCAAATATAACTTTTAGATTATTATCAAATAAAATCTTGCCTATAAATGGAACATTTTTTAATGCTTCTGGAAGCAAAACCTTTGGTATTTGCAAGCTTGCTATAGATGCTGAATTTCCTCTATCACCTGAAAATGCAAGCATAAGAAGCACTGTGCCACCTGCAGCTACTAGGTTTATTGCTATAGCAGCTATAATTTCATCAGTTTTTAATTTTAAAACAAATATAGCTAATATATATCCAATAAGTCCACCTAGTATCATAGTCACTAAAAGTCCTAGCCATGCATTTTGGAATATTGCACTAAATATAACTCCAAATAATGCACAGAATAACATTATACCCTCAAGTGCCATATTTACAACACCAGATTTAGCAGCTACAGTGGCAGCTAAAGTTGCAAAAAGAATAGGTGTTGTCATTCTGAAAATTGAAGCGAAAAATTCTGGTGATAATATTGATTGTAATAGTTCGTTCATATTATTTCGCCTCCTTTATATTTAATGTGCTTTTAGCTTCTTTTGCAATAATTTTATATCTATACTTACTTAAGAATTGATCTGCTACAATAAGTAAAATTATTACACCTTGTACTATAGAAACTATTTCAACTGGTACATCTGAAGCACTTGACATTAAGAATGCTCCAGTTCTTAAATAAGCTAAGAAAAATGCTGAAAGTGGAACATACATCGGATTTTTCTTTGATAGAGTACTAATAATAATAGCATCCCATCCATATCCAAGTAAAGCTGTCCAAGTAAATCTACTGTACATCGGGCTTAGCATTTCAACTCCACCACCTATACCAGCGATAAAACCACCAATTAATTGTGAAACCAAAACAACCTTTACTATGTTTACTCCAGAATATCTAGCAAATTTCTCATTTTCACCTGTAAGTCTTAGCTCATAGCCTAATTTAGTTTTATATAAAAACCAATATCCAAAGGCAACTACTAATAGTGCTATGAAAAGTCCTGTGTGAATTCTTGTTCCAGGAAATAAAACGGCTAGCTTAGAATTTCCTGCTAACAGATATGAACCAGAACCCATCTTTGGATCTCTTAAAAATTTCATTAATATAAAGTTAGAAACATATAATACCAAGTAGTTCATCATTAGTGATGAAACAAGTTCATTTGCTGTAGTTTTAACCTTCATCAATGCAGGTATCATTGTTATTATAGATCCTGCAATTCCTGCTAAAAGTATAGCAACCATAGGATGAATTCCTTTTGGTAATATAAAGTTCAATGCAACTGCTGTTGCTACTAGTCCACCTACATGGAATGCACCCTCACCAGCAAGATTTATCTGGTTTGCAGTAAACATTATACATACACCTACACCAGTAAACATAAGTGGTATCATCAATTCTATAACATTACTAAAATTTCTTACTTTTTGGAGTGGTCCAAAAAGAAGCGTTGATATAGCTACTCCAGGCTCATCACTAACTATAAAAATTATTAGAAATGATATTCCAAGTGCTATTAAGATAGCAACTGTAGTTCTTAATATACTAAGCTTAGTTGTGCTATTCATAAATAATTCCCTCCAATACTTCATCTTTCTTGAGACCAAGCATGTATCTTCCAAGCTCTTCCTCAGTAAGATTTTTTACGTCTGTAAATACACCTGAAAACTTTCCTTTATAGATTACTGCTAATCTGTCACTAAGCTCAAATACTTCATTTAAGTCAGCAGAAACTAATAATATAGCACAGCCTTCATCTCTAAATTGAATAATTCTCTTTCTGATAAACTCTGCTGCTCCAACATCTATTCCACGAGTTGGTTGATTTGCTATAATAACCTTTGGATTTGTTGAAAATTCTCTCGCAACAACAACCTTTTGAATATTTCCACCTGAAAGCATTCCTACATTTTGCTTATAGGATTTACATTTAACAAAATATTCATCTATCAATTCTTCTGCTCTTTTTACTATAGCCTTAGTCTTAAGAACTACCTTTCCAGAAAATTCTTCATTATCATACTGATTAGAGAACATATTGTCTAATATACTCATATTCTTTGCACAACCAAAGGTCATTCTATCCTCTGGTATATGAGCAAGCTTTAAATCTCTAATATCCTTTATACTTAAGTTTTTAACTTCTGAATCAAATAAATAAATTTCTCCAGAATAATGCTTATTTAAACCAGTTAAAACATCTATCAAATGGCCTTGTCCATTTCCTTCAACTCCGGCTATACCAAGTATTTCTCCAGCCTTTAAGTCAAACGACAAATTATCAACTCTCACTTTACCAGTAGAGCCTTTAACTGTTAAATTTCTTACTCTAAGTGCTACATCTCCTAGATTCACAGGCTTCTTATCAAAGGTAAGGAATACATCTCTACCAACCATAAGTCTAGACATCTCATCTGTAGAGATATCCTTAACATCGTATGTACCTTGGCTTCTACCATTTCTCATTATTGTTGCTCTATCACATATTGCTTTTATTTCATCAAGCTTATGAGAAATAAATATTATTGTATGTCCAAGATCCTTTAATTTTTTCAATTGAACAAATAGCTCATCAGTTTCCTGCGGAGTTAATACGGCTGTAGGCTCATCAAGAATAAGTATATCTGCTCCTCTGTATAAAGCCTTTAATATTTCAACCTGCTGTTTAGTTCCAACAGGTAATTCTTCAACCTTAGATGTTACATCAATATCAAAGTTATATTTTTTTGCAATTTCTTCTGATATTTTTATAGCCTCATTCATATTGATGAATACACCATTTTTCTTTGGCTCTATACCAAGAATTATATTCTCAGCTACAGTCAATGATGGAACAAGCATAAAGTGCTGATGAACCATCCCTATACCTTTACTAATAGCATCTTGCGATGACTTAATAATAACTTTTTCACCATTAAGGAATATTTCACCTTGCTCTGGAGCTTCAATACCAAAAAGTATTTTCATAAGAGTACTTTTTCCAGCACCATTTTCTCCAAGCAATGCATGAATTTCACCCTTTTCTAGTTCAAAGCTAACATCCTCATTTGCCACAACACCATTAGCATAGATTTTCATTATATTTTTCATTTCTAATACTTTACTCAAATAATCCACCTCTTCTGTTAATTAGTATATAACAAACATTAAATAAAATTTAAAGCTTCTTAAATACTAATTAAATTGCAAGCGAGAGTTTTGCCCTCGCTTGCACATTTATTTATTATGTTATTTTACTTCACTTAGATTATTGTGCTTTGTTGATTAATGCTTTTATTTCTGCATCAGTTTTTCCAAATGATGTATCAACAATTATTTTACCATCAGTTATGTCTTTTTCTAATTGGTCAAGCTTAGTTCTTATAGATTCTGGAAGCATTTGCTTATAATGATCATCTTTAACTAACTCAACTCCACCTTCAGCAAATCCCATTGATTCAGCTATACCATATGTTAATTTTCCATCCATATCTTTCTTTATAGCCATCATCAAAGAGTTTCCAACGTTTTTAAGTGCTGATGTAGGAATGTTTTTAGCCATGTTTGGAAGTAAAGCTGCTTGGTCTGAGTCAACTCCAAATGCATATTTGTTAGCATCTGCAGCTGCTTCAATTTGTCCTAAACCTGCTCCACCTGCAACATTGTATCCAACGTCAACACCACTGTTATATTGAGTAAGTGCTAAGTCTTTTCCTGCAGCTGAGTCATAGAAGTTTCCAACATATGCTATAGCTATTTCAGTAGCTGGATCAATGTGTTTAGCTCCTTGGATATATCCAAGTAAGAAGTCTTGAATAACTGCATTTTCCATTCCACCTAAGAAACCTATTTTCTTATTGCTAGGGTCAATGTTAGGTATAGATGCATCAACAGTCATCATTGCTGCAGCTGCTCCAACTAAGAAAGATACTTCGTTTTGCTTATATAAAACGTTGTATACATTTTTAGGAGCTTTACCAGCTTCAAACTTTGAATTGAAAGCATCGAAATCAAATATCTCATCAAAGAATATGAATTTTTGATCTGGATATTTCTCTGCAGCTTCTGATAGAGCTTCTGCCATTTGCCATGTTCCCATTATGATAACATCATATTCTTTGCTATCACAATAGTTCATTAATGTTGGAGCCCATTTACCTTCGTCAGCAGGTGTAGCACCCATTTCAACTACTTTAAAATCAAATTTTCCTTTTAATTCTGCTTTAAGTTTAACTAATCCATCATTAGCTGAATCAAAGAATGATTTGTCTCCTAAATTACCATTTAGCAACAATGCAGCTTTGTATTCTGCTTTTGCTTCTCCTTTGTCAGCACATGCTGTTAATGATAAAAGCATAGCTGCAATTAATAACACTGATAATAATTTTTTCATTTTGTAACTCCTCTCCTAATTACACTCAAAAAATTTTGTTATGTATTTATTATCAAGCTTTTGCTTGTATAATACATTTTATTGTTAAATCAACTAATTCATCTAAGCTTATTTTTTCATAGCCTCTCATATAGGTTTCAAGCGTAAAAAATGCTTTGTGAATCAATCTTTCTGGAATGATGCTCATTCCTTTTTGAATTCCTATTAATGGCATAATCATACCTGCATTACAGTCAGCATCTATACCACACATAGTTATAATTTTTAATGTTTCTTCATAGTTATTATTGCCATACATGAGTGCTATTATTTCACAGCATACATTTGGATAAGAATGTATCCAATTATATTTAATGTACTTCTGCTCGCATTCATGCAAAGCATCATGCCAATCATCATACTTTAAGCATGCATCATAAGCAAAGCTTACAACACTATAGTACTCTGAATCCTTTGGTATAGAATCAATAGTAAGCTTCACTATTTCCTTAACATCATCAACGATGAATGCTAGAGAAGTCATTATAGCATTAAACACTTCTCCAATTATACCATTGTTAGCATGTGAAACCTCTCCATCCTTCCAAGCAAGCTCAGCTGCAAGTCTTGGATTGCCTGGAGCAACCATACCACATATAGCTCCTCTCATCTGAGCTCCTATCCACTCATTGAAAGGATTATTAAAGCTTGCACTCTCTGGTGGCATTATACCTGCTCTTATATTTCTTAAAGCTATTTCTTCGGCAGACCAACCACTAGGAATTAATCCAATCCATGCAAGTGCAATATCCTTAGATGTTACATTATATCCCTTATCTTTAAATGCATCTAAAAATGCAAGTTCAAAGGTAATATCATCATTAAAGGTATTAGGTTCTCTAAGGTATTCTGTCACCTCTCCAAATGCTTTATACAAATTCTTTGAGGTATAACCTTCTACCATAGTACCCATTGCTGCTCCAATTATTTGTGATAGCCAAGCAGCTTTTATTTGTTCTTTAAATTTATCATTATTTGTATCTACTACTTTTGATTTTGGAAAATTAGCATTTGCAGCATATTTTTCAAAGCTATCATAGAAGTTATATTTCCAATATTCTGAGCTTTCATCCTTCTGTGCATTTAAAAATATATTTTTCATCTGTGCAGAAATTTTATGTAATGTTATAAAATCTCCCTTTTCAAATGCTTCTAATCCTTTATCAAGTAGTTCATAAGCAGCATCAACCTTATAGCCACGGTTTTCTAAGGCCTGTATTGATGCAACCATTATTTTCTCAGGAGCTCCTGAACCTGGAACATTACTTTTCCAGTCTAAGCCCGCACTCGTATCGTAAAATTTAGAAACAGCTCTTAATGCGGTCCAAGTTTGATCTTCTTCAGATAAAATTCTTGGAGTTGAGTTAGAGAATAAATTATATGCTATTTCCCAGGCTCTCATACTACGCCAATCCTAAAGCTATCTTCATCATATTTGTGAATGCTTTTTCTCTTTCTTCTGCTGTTGTCTCTTCTTTATTTACGATAGAATCTGATACTGTCAATATAGTTAAGGCATTTACTCCTGCAACAGAAGCATTGCAATATAAAGCAAAGCTTTCCATTTCAGCTGCTAGTATACCCATTTTAGCCCATTTCTTCCATGAATCTGGATTTGCATTATAGAAAATATCTGATGATAATATATTTCCTACTACAGCTTTTATGTTGCTTTCATCAGCGATTTTCTTTGCCCTTGATAATAAATCAAATGATGCTGTTGCTGAAAAAGTTCCTGGTAATTCATATTGATGAGCATAATTGGAATCTGTACTTGCTCCAATTCCAAGAACTATGTCAAAAAGCTTTAATGATGGATCCATAGCTCCACATGATCCAACTCTTATTAAATTTTTTACTCCATAAAAATGTATAAGCTCATAAGAATAAATTCCTATTGATGCACAGCCCATACCTGTTCCCATTACAGATACTCTTTTTCCATTGTAAGTTCCTGTATATCCAAACATATTTCTAACTGTATTAAATTGTTTTACATCCTCTAAAAAGTTTTCAGCTATAAATTTTGCTCTAAGTGGGTCTCCAGGAAGCAAAATAGTTTCTGCTATGTCACCTTTTATTGCTTTATTGTGAGCAGTTGTCATAATTATTTCCTTTCCTTTCTCTTATTCTATTGAAATTATATTTGAAATACTGCCATTTGTCAACTTAAAAAATAGTTTTAATAAAGTATAAAAAAAGCTATAAAGCCAAATTTTATTCAAATCACTAGCATAGAGCTTTTTTATATTTTATGAAAATGTTTCCAATAATTTATATATTATAACCTATATTATTTTATGTTATACTCAATATTTGCACCGACAGCTTGTAATTTTTCTACTATGTCAGCATAGCCTCTTTTTATATGATGAATTTCAGATATTTCTGTTTCACCATCTGCAACTAATCCGGCTAATATCAAGGCAGCTCCAGCTCTAAGATCCGTAGCCTTAACCTTTGCTCCTGTCAATGAGGTTAATCCATTAACAATAGCAGTGTTTCCCTCAATCTTTATATTGGCTCCCATCCTTAAAAACTCATTTGCATGCATGAATCTATTTTCAAATATTGTTTCATTAATAACACTTGTACCTTCAGCTAAAGACAATAAAAGCATAAATTGTGCTTGCATATCAGTTGGAAAACCTGGATAAGGTAAGGTTTTAATATCTGTTGATTTTATCTTTCCATTGGAACGAACAATAACACTATTTCCATTCTCAATAACCTCAGCTCCAACCTCTCTAAGCTTAGCAATAACAGGTTGAACATGTGCAGGTATAACATTATCAATATATAGTTCACCACCAGTTATTACAGCAGCAACCATATATGTACCTGCTTCTATTCTATCTGGTATAACTGTGTATTCAGTACCATGTAGCTCTTCAACTCCATTTATAACAATTGTTTTAGTACCAGCACCTTCTATTTTACCACCCATGCTATTTATAAAATTTGCTAAATCTATTATTTCAGGCTCTTCAGCACAATTTTCTATAATTGTTTTTCCCTTGGCAGTACAAGCTACCATCATCAAATTCTCAGTAGCTCCAACACTTGGAAAATCTAAATAAACATTATTCCCTACAATGCCATTTGATTGTGCTTGTATGTATCCTTTGTCAATATTTATATCTATATTTAAGTTTTTAAATCCCTTTAAGTGTAAATCTATTGGTCTTGATCCTATTGCACAGCCACCAGGCATTGAAACCTTAGCTTTATTTACTCTTGATAATAAAGGTCCCATAACTAAAAATGAAGCTCTAAGCTTACTTATTAAATCATATGGTGCTTCATAATTTGCAATATTCTCTGCTTGTATTTCTAAAGTGTTATCATTAATTTTATTTATTCTCGCTCCCAAATTTGAGAGTAAATCACACATAACATGCACATCTTCAAGATCAGGTATCTCATGTATTGTACATTTTTCTTTTGTCAAAAGTGAAGCTGCAAGAATCGGTAAAATCGAATTCTTAGAGCCATTAACCTTAAGACGACCATTTAAAGCTCCACTTTTTTTAACTATTATTGTTTCCAAGGTTCTCTCCTATCATTAAGTTTTTAGCCTTGTTAGTTTATCACTTTTTGTAGATAAATACAACAATAAATTTTTATATTTCTTTAATAGTAATAGAAAATATAGAAATATATGGGTGAATTGTGTTATCTTTTTTATTGATATTGTTCACTTTAGAAAAATTATATATATTTTTTAAAAATATACCTTGACAGGCGAGGTATATTTTGATATATTGTATATGAAAAACAAATATACATTGCGGAGGTGAGGTAGAATGTCCATTACATCTGATTTAATAAGAGGTCATACAGAAACTATTATACTTGCACATCTCCTTAAGGGAGATAGTTATGGATACGAAATTAATAAAGCTATACAACAAAAATCTGATAATCAATATGAGTTAAAGGAAGCAACTTTATATACAGCTTTTAGACGATTAGAAGAAAGCGGATGTATAACATCCTACTGGGGTGATGAAAATACCGGTGCTAGAAGAAGATACTATTCAATTAGCGCAGAAGGTAGAAAAACATATGAAAAATTAAAGCTCGAGTGGGAAATAGCAAAAAAAATAATTGATAAATTAATAGGAGAGGAGAATATTTAATATGAATGAAAGACTAAGAAAATATATTGATAATTTATTTATCGAAGCACCTGAAACTAAAAAAACTGTTGAACTAAAAGAAGAAATATTACAAAACATAACTGATAAATACTTTGATTTATTAGCAGAAGGTAAAACTGAGGAAGCTGCATACAATATTGCGATAGCAAGCATCGGTGATGTTAATGAGCTTATAGAAAATTTAAAAAAAGGTACTAATAATATATCAAATTATTCAGAAGAAGTACTAGAAGCAGCAAGAAGGAAGTCAGCCTTAATTACTGCAATATCTGTTGCATTGTATATATTATCGCCAATATTAATTATAACAACTGGTGATTTAATAGGTGTAGTATTATTCCTGTTTTTGATTGCTGTTGCAACATCATTACTTATATATAACAATATGACAAAGCCTAAATATATAAAAATGGATGATACAATTGTTGAGGAATTTAAGGAGTGGAAGGAAAATAGAGATAAAAAAGGCTTAAATGCTATAAATTCTGCTATTTGGTCATTAACAACAACATTATATCTTGTTATAAGCTTTTTATCAGGAGCATGGCATATAACTTGGATTATATTCATTATCTCTGGTTGTATAACATCTATAATAAAAGCAACATATGATTTAAAAGGAGCTGATAAATAATGAGAACAAGTGCAATTATAAGAATTATAGCAAATTTAGTACTTGTTATTTTTCTAGTAGCATTATTTGTAAATCTATTAAATGGAGATACCATTGAATTTAAAGGCTTAAAAATACCAACTATAAACTTTGGTGGCTTTAGCTATAAATTTGATGATGAAAGTAAATATTCTATTGCAGATGGAAAAATTAATACAAAAAATATAAATAAATTAGATATTGATTGGATATCTGGTAAAATAAAAATTGAAGAATACAGTGGAGATGGGATTGAATTTTATGAAGAAAGTTCATCTAGCTTAAGTGAAGACAAAAAAATGCGTTATATGATAGATAATGGAACATTAAGGATAAGATTTAGAAAACCATATAAAACTATAGGTGCGTTTGATAAAGCATTAAATAAAACTCTATTTATAAGAATTCCAAAATCAATGGAGGATGGTTTAACACAATTAAAAATTGAAAATGTCTCATCTATTATTGATATAAATGCATTAATTGCGGATAATGTTATTATAGATAATGTATCAGGGCAAATTAATATAAAGGATCTTATCGCTAATAAATTAGATGTTGAAACTGTAAGCGGTTCAGTGTATGCTTTTGCTGAAGCAAAATCAGTTGAGGCTGATTCAGTAAGTGCTTCTATAAATATTAACTTAGAATCTAATTCAATTGAAAAAATAGATGTTGAGACAGTTTCAGGATCTATAGTGTTAAATTTAAATAGTGTACCAAGTGAGATTGATGCAGAAACTGTTAGTGGAAGTATTAATGTTAAACTTCCAGAAAATGATGGCTTTGTTGTAAAATACAGTTCTATTAGTGGAAAATTTAATACAGATTTTGAAGTAAAATTAACTAAAGGAGAAGCTATTTACAAGGATGGAAAATCATCAAATATAAAAATAGATACTATTAGCGGAAGCATTAATGTAAATAAAAAATAAAAATATATTTAATATAAAAATTTGCGTGTATAAACTACACGCAATTTTATTTATAGTAAAAAAAATAAAAAGGAAAAGCATTTACAATATATAAAGATTATTATAGTCCTTACATAATAAGCTTGCAGCAAAAATTTATAAAGGGGGACGTTATATAAAAATCTGTTTGCTTTTCCTTTTCTTAATTCTATTATTTACATTATCTTTTTTATTATTCATTTTTTAAAAATTTTTTTATAAGTTTATGTACTAAGAATTTTCAATGCCTTACTTTCAACAGATATGTTAATTGGCATTTTACTACCCTGTTCCCCATCTACATCTAATACCAGTTTATCATCAAAGGACTCTATTGTAATATTTTTTGCTTTCATATATTTTACCTTAGGATGATTAATATGTTGTCCATTAAAAACACCAGCAAATATTTGAACTAAATCAAAATTTGAAGACTTTTCAAATATTATTAAATCTAATAGTCCATCATCAAACTTAGCATTTGGACATAAATTTTTAAATCCACCTGCTCCAGGTGTATTATTAATTAAAAATAAATGTGTGTCTATATCAAATACTTTTCCATCTACTGTATATCTAATATTAAACGAATTCTCTATTTGTTCTGGAATTTCTAAAAGCGCACGAAGATAGTAGGCAATTTTACCAAGCATTGCTTTTTCATCTGTTGATACACTATGAGGTATATTGGCAAATATTCCACCCATTATAACATTCATAAAGTAACTATCATTTAGCTTTCCTACATCAACCTCTTTAAATTTATTCTTACTAAATATTTTATAGAACTCCTCCGAAGAATCAGGCATCTCTAGAAATTTTGCAAAATCATTAACTGTACCAGCTGGTATAATAGCAAGCTTAGGTCTTTTATTGCATTTCATAACACCATTTACTACCTCATGAACAGTGCCATCTCCACCACAACAAAATATCATATCATAACCATCATTGCATGCTTCAATAGCTTTATTCATTGCATCATCTTTTTTCTTTGTAGCATAAAAGGTAAACTCAACATCATTTTTATTCATTATCAATCTAGCTATTTGAAAGGCTTTTCTTGCAGCTTCTTCTTTTCCAGATGAGGGATTATAAATAAGCTTATATCTTTTCATAGATATCTCCTTTCACTATTTTTAATATAATTATTTTAAATGGGCGGAATATATTCCGCCCATCTTTATTATAGCATATTTTTATATTTTTTAAAGTTATTTATTCCTTTTCACTTGCTTCTATTTCTTCATTAGCTCTTGTTAAGTCTTTCCAAATAGTGTTTACATATTCAACACATTCAAAATATTTTTGTGTAACAATATTAACAGATATACCAAGCTGTTCGGCATATAAAGCCATGTTCTTCCAATCTGCCTTTTCATATGATAAAACAAGCATATATAATAAACCACTTCTACCTTCTTGCTTAGTTAATGCAAGCTTAATTTCATCTGAAACAGATATTTCAGAAAGTGCTTCTTCTAGTGAAACGTTCATTAATTTATTTAAAGTAGAAAACATACCTATTAAATAAGCTTCAGATTTTGATATTGGCATATTTTCAGCAAATGATACAAGCTCCTCAGCAAATTTAGCTCTTAAGAACGAAATTCTTATCATTTCATCAGGCATACTTCCATCATCCTGCTTAAAGCTAAGCAAATAAATCCATTGCTTTAATTGACCTAGTCCTAGAATAACCAATGCTTGCTTTACTGATTTTGCTCTATGTCGTAGTGCAAAATAAGCAGAGTTTACAAGCTTTAATAATGAGAATGTTAAGGTAACATCTCTTGAAATTATTGCTTCAATCTCATCAACGTTAGGTTCATCCTTTGTAATTGCTATCATCAATTGGAAGAAGTTACTTTGCATATGGTTTAAGGTACGTATAGCAGTAGGTACTATTTCAGCAACGTATGAGCCCTGCATAAATGTAAAGCCTAGCTTTTTAGCTATCCTATAGCTATCCTCATCATTTACATTATATGCTATCAAATCCTTGTTAAAGCTCTTTCCTATATTAACAATATTTGATAAGGATTCTCTATTTCCTTCCATATTTACTTTTATAATATCAACAACATCTAATATTGAAAAATATCTTAACGCAAATTCAAAGCCATTAATAGCAATGCTATATCCCTTTTTCTTATATTCATATACCTGACTCTGTGCTGCTGGATTGATAATAGTATCATCATCAATTTGAATTACAAGCTTTTGTGGTGAAAATATTTTTGGGATATTTCTAAGAAGTAAATTTGGAGTAAAATTCATAAATGCTATCTTACCAGACAAAAACTTATCACTGTCTAATTGAGTTAAAAAGTTTTCAATAGCTGAAGCTGCCTTAACATCTGTACTCTTACCCTGTGAATCATTTATCTTTTCTTGATATAATATCTCATATCCTAAAACTTCCTGATTTTCATCTAAAATTGGTTGTCTTACAATATATGCTTGCATATAATCTTCCTCTCTTTATATTTTAAGTAATAAAAGCTATGCTTTACATTATATAAAATAGTAAATCTTTTATAATTATATAACATTTTCCTATTTTATACAACAATAATAATTCTTATT
>JBPOHM010000041.1:0-10742 GCA_052035585.1 Bacillota bacterium | reverse complement strand
ATAATTTTATTTTTTTAAAAAATTAGATATATATTTAATTTTTATATTGACATTAAATATTTGTCTATGTATAATATGAATATAAAATATCGGAGGAATTGATTATGAATATAAAATTACTTAAACAAAAGAGCTTCTTTTTTCTATTACTTGGAAAATTGATTTCGTTACTTGGTAGCAATATGCTACAATTTGCATTATCACTTTATGTGTTAAAAATAACTGGTTCTGCTACAATATTTGCATCTATATTATCAATTATTATTATACCAAGACTTATTCTTTCTCCATTTGGAGGAGTTATTGGTGATTGGTTTGATAGAAAAAAGAGCATAATATTTTGGGATACTCTAAATGCCTTATTCATAGCTGGTCTAGCTGTTATATTTTTTATACAAGGTGATTTAAGACTTATATTTATATATGCTTTAGTAATTTATTTAGAAATAGCTGAAATTTTCTTTCACTCTTCTATCTCAGCTGTATTACCAAGCATAATAACAAAAGAAGAATTACTTGATGCAAATGCAACTAATAGCATTGTATTAAATATAGGAAATTTACTTGCACCACTACTTGCCGCAGCTTTATATGGTACATTTGGCTTAGGTACAATTCTTGTTATTTCATCAATTAGCTTTATATTGTCTGCAATTACTAAGATGTTTATAAGCATACCAAAGAGCAATAAGATGCCAGATAAAATTAATTTAAAAGCATTTAAGGATGATTTAATAGGTGGTATTAGACTAGTTAAAGATAATAAGCTATTCACAACAATAGTTGTAGTTGGTGGAGTTTTAAACTTTTCAATGGCACCTGTGATACAGATAGGATTAGTATTTATATCTAAAGAAGTATTAAAGGTTTCAGATTTTCAATTTGGAATATTCCAAATGCTTATGTCAGTATCCATGATTGTTGCACCATTGATTGGTGGTAAGTATGTGAAGAAGATGAAAATAGGTAAGCTGCTATTTACTAGCTTCTTTATAATAGGTATTACAGTGATTTCTATGTCATTAATTCCATTAAAATCATCTTTAAATGTTTTAATTCCATTTACTTTATTATTAACAGGTACATTTATTATTGGATTATCTGCTACATATGCTAATATATCACTAAGCACATTGTTTAGTCAGATAGTTCCATTTGAATTTATGGGAAGAGCTTCTACTATTATGAGTATGTCTATGACAATATTAATTCCAATTGGACAGATGATTTTTGGTTATCTTTATGATATAATAGATGCAAATTATGTGTTTATAATTTCTGGAGTGATTTTATTGGTTGATATATTTATTCACAAGAAGGCTCTAATAGAGTTTGGAGCAGAAACACAGAAAAATTCTGAGAAAGGAATTGAGGCAGATGAAAGTAAAATTCTACCAGAACTCGAGTAGAATATATGATTTTTTAAATTTCCCTGATCTAATAAACTATACCGCTTGGTACGAGGAACGAAAAAATGATGATATGTACAAGGAAGTTGATATTAGTGAATATATTAGATTTATAGATGGAATATATGAAAAATTAAACCCTTATAAAAAAGAATTAGAGAATTTTTATGCAGGTGCATTTACCGAAGGATATAGCTTTATAAGCCTTACTGTAAATAATGAAGATATAATGAAATATGATGATGAAGAAGCCTTCTTGGATTTTCTATTAAATCTTAATGAGACAGAAATAAATGAAAGGATTGTATTATCTCTACTTAAGTTGTATGAAGAAGAAACTACTAGCAAAGAAAAAAATATAGCTAGAATGAAGGAAATTTGCAAAGAAAAGAGTAGCATTTTAGACTATATAAAGGGATTAACTCTAGAAGCTAATATCAAGTGGAGCTTATATTTAGCTATATCTGATCCAGTAAAGAATATGAAGGATTATGTTGAATTAATGAAGAAAATTAAGCCTTTATTCAATGAAGTATATGAGCAATATGAATCTGAAATTAATGAATACGGTAATTATATTAAAAATGCTATCATTGATAGGGGAGAAGAGGGTATTAGAGAAATAACATATAATATCTTGGATAAAGAAATTTTAGGTGCAAAAGAAATTAGCATTCTTGTATCTTTAGTTTTTTCCTATGCACTACAGCTAGATGCTAATAAGGACAGAGCAATTATAGCTTGGGGACTCCGAATGGGAGATGCCTTTAAACAAATAAAGGAAATTTCCGATGATAAACTAAATAAAAGAGTACAAATATTTAAAAATTTAGGTGATAGAACACGCTATGAAGTATTAAAATATATTGCAGCTGGTGAAACTAGCACTAAGGTTATTGCTGAAGCTTTAAATGTTTCATCTGCTACTGTATCATACCATATAAGCAACTTTTTAACCTCTAAGGTAATAAAGGTAGATATGTCTTCTAAAAAGCATGGCTATAATGTAGATTATAATTTACTAGAACAGGTTATAAAAGAATTTAAAGAGGATTTAAAATTCCCTGAATAAAACATTTGTTAACTAAGGTTTCTATAAGTTTAATTCTATACAGAAAAATCTGAAAGATTTTTCCAAATGAATAAAACATTTGTTAACTAGTGTTAACAAATGTTTTATTCTATGTTTATTCCAATTCAAATGCACCAGTATATAATTGATAATATTTACCTTTTTGGGCAATTAGCTCATTATGATTACCTCTCTCTACTATATGACCATTTTCTAGAACCATAATAACATCAGAGTTTTTAACTGTAGAAAGTCTATGAGCAATTACAAATACAGTACGTCCCTTCTATACTCTATTTATTATTAAAATAAAGTACTAAATTATTCTTATCACAATATAGTACAAGAACAGTATATCTTTTATAAATAAAAGCCCTATACTTACACAGTACAGGGCTTTCTAAAACTTATGATTAATATTATTGCTTATTAAATAATTATATTGTTAGGAATAATTATTTAATATATAATACTCCTAATGTTCCTGGACCGCAGTGTGAAGATATAACTCCACCAGCTCTAGTAATTAATATTTCATCAAATACGTTTAAATCCTTTAAATAATTATGTACACTATCAATTATTTCTTGATCACAACCAGAATGAGTTATAAATACTCTGTCTTTCTTTGCTTGTTTTAAATCTTCAGTCATATCCTTTACGTATTCTAATATAACTGAGTTCATTTTACCTCTATATTTCTTTGTAGCAATCATTCCACCATTGTTTAATACTATCATAGGGTGTAGCTTTAACATACTGCCTGCGATAGCAGCTACACTACTGCATCTACCACCTCTGTGTAAGAATACTAGGGTATCAACAACAAAGCTTGCACGTACATTTGGTATTAAATTTTCAATTGTTTCAACTATTTCACTCTTATTTTTACCTTCTTGTGCCATTATTGCTGCTTCTATTACTAAAAGTCCTATTCCTGTAGATAAGCTCTCTGAATTAATTACAGATACTTTATCTTCTGCTTCTAGCTCTTGAGCAGCTAATCTAAATACATTTGCAGTTGTTGAAAGCTTTTCAGAAATACAGAAGGCAATTATTTCATCTCCATTAGAAATAATTGGCTGCATAACATCCAATACATCCTTTATTGAAACTGCTGAAGTTTTAGGAGTTTGATTGTTTTCCTCTGACCACTTATAAATTTCATCTGAATGTATTTCTCTTCCGTCTAAATATTCCTTATCATCTAATACAATATGTAAAGGAATAATTTCAATATTATACTTTTTTAATAACTCTTCTGATAAATCACAAGTACTATCAGCTAAAATCCTTATCATAATAACTCTCCTAATTTTACATGTTTAAAATTTCTAATATAATAAATATTAATAAAATATGAATCCATGAATAGATTTTATCATAATTTTTTTATGTAAACAACAAATTTTTGACTAATTTCGACTTTTTAAAAATAAATAAATATGGAAAAAAATAAAAGCACCATAAGGTGCTTCCATTTTTTCTCTAAATTTTAGCTTGGAAAAGCCTCAAATCTTTCTCTGCTAACTCCACATACAGGACATTTATCTACCTGTTCACCAACCTCAGTATATCCGCAAATTGGACAAATATAATAGGTCTCACTACTGTAATCCTTTCCTTGTCTTGCTAAATCTTGAGCTTCTTTAAATAATCTTGCATGTATTTTTTCAGCCTCTAAAGCAAAGTGGAAGGATCTTTGAGCATCTGATTCGCTTTGGAATTTTGCTGTTTCAAGATAAACAGGATACATTTGCTCTATCTCATGAATCTCTCCATCAATACCTCCTTGTAGGTTATCTACAATATTAGTATGTCCAAATACAGCACCGGCAGTAACAGTAGCATCACCTACTAAATCCTTCATTACCATAAAGTGATTTTTAGCATGTACTTGCTCTGCAAAAGCAATTGCTTTAAATAGTCTTCCTATGTTTGGATATCCGTCCTTTATTGCAGAATCTCCCCATACCAGATATCTCATATGAGCTGCACTTTCTCCACCAAAAGCAGATCTTAGAAAATCAGCTGTCATTGCGTTTTTAACACCCATTTTTTTCTCCTCTCTTTTAAAAAATTAATAAATATATTATTTGTACTATATATGAACTTATACATTTAAATGGTCTCAATAAAAAAATCCTATACTTAATCAGTATAGGATTTAAAAAATAATTTATTTTTGCATTTCAAACCACTCTAAAACAGGTAGGAGATTTTCTTCCTTTACACCATCAAATCCATTTTCAATGTTATAGATTGCTTCAATGAGACTTTCATCCTTGTCCTTACGACCTTTAAGAATTTTTACAAATATAGTCATCATGAACTTATCCATACCTTTTAAATTTTTTAAAGGTAAGCATCCACCACGTAAATAGAAAAATGGTATATTTTCAATTTTATTTCTTGTAATAACTGTTTCGACATTAGGCTCAGCAGTTCTTCCGGTACCTGAACCACAAACAGCTTTGATTTTATAGCTTCTTACTTTATTAAGTCCTTGTATTCTTCCAGCATTCATCCAACCAAGAAAAATTATTTCCTCATCTTTACTAACATTAGCAATTTCATTAGTACGATAAGCCTTTAGATTTGTCTTTTTAGCAAGCATGTCAGCATATTTTTTCGTAAAACCAGTCTTTGATTCATAAACGATAATCATGTTAACTCCCACCTTTGTATTTTAATTTTTATTGAAATTAATTATATCAAATTATATTTTAAAACTCAATAAAGCTTTTTTAGCTTATTTTGACATTTAATTTAATATCAATATCCTAGAAAATATAGTAATAAAGTAAAAGCACAGTCAAGAATATTATATTTAATATAGTAAATACACCAAGATAAGCACCATTGCGTTTATTTTTTGTTGTACTATAATATTTAAAGGAAATCAAGCTTGCCATAGAAGCAATGATTGTCCCAAGTCCACCTAAATTAGTGCCTACAATTAGTGTTGAAATATTATTAGTAAAGCCAGATAGAAGTATAGCTGCCGGAACATTGCTGATAACCTGACTAGAAAGTACTGATGTAATTAGCTCATTACCATTTATAATGCTATACAGCCATTGATTAATTTCTGGAATTCTCTTCATATTGCCAATAAATATAAATAAGAATATGAAGGTGAATAATAGAGCATAATCAGGCTTTCTTAGAACTTTTCTATCCATAGCTATTGCTATTATCAATATAACTACTCCTACAATATAAACTGAAACTAAGTGAATTACACTTGTTAAGGCAAAAAGGAACATTAAAAAATAGGTAAGTGTCTTTCCTTTTTCAGTTTTTGTTAAGGCATGTTCATAATGCACCTTTACTGTAACAGATTTATTACCAATTAATACAAAGCATGTAATTAAAAGTCCAATGAGTGAGAGTAGGGTATAGGGTAGCATTAATGAAATAAAGTCACCTATATTCATGCTACTCAAGGAAAATAGATAAAGATTTTGTGGATTACCTATTGGTGTAAGCATACTACCTAAGTTACTAGCGATAGTTTGCAATACAATTATTCTAATAAGGTAATTTTCAAGACCAGCCATCGCAATTACTTCTATTGTAAATGGCACAAAGGTAATGAGTGCAACATCATTAGTTATAAGCATACTAAAGCCAAAGCATAGTAACACTAATACTATTGTTAAGCTTCGTAAGCCGCTTGTCTTTTCTAACATCCAACTTCCTATTTTTGAAAATATACCTAGGCTTTGTAGTCCAGCCATAACAATCATTAAGCTTAATAGGATAGTTAGTGTGTGAAAATCTATGTAACTTATATACTTATTGTCAAATGGGACAAATACCATTGAAATAAGAGCTAGTAATAAGGATATACATAGCACTATATCTTTTTTTATAAATTTCAGGATTGCTTTCATTTTAAAGTCTTTACTCCTTATATTAAATCACATAAATTGTTGTTATTTTAATTCTAATAAAATACCTAACAGTACAAGTTTTATACTCCACTTAAAGCTCCATCAAATTCTACACAGTTTCTTCCATTATCCTTTGCTTTATATAATAAATCATCTGTTTCTTTAATAAATTCAATAGATGTATTATTTTTATATTGATTTACACCGATACTTACTGTCAGTTTTAAGCTTTTATCAAAATTATACTCTTCAACTGCTTTTCTAAAGCCCTCAGCAAGCTCAGAGGCCTTTCCTATTTCTATATTTGGAAGCATTACTATGAATTCTTCTCCTCCAAATCTTCCGATATAACCATTATCACCAATTGTTTCTACTAATATATTACTAAGTGTTTTTAGTACATAGTCGCCAAATAAATGACCATAGGTATCATTAACAAGCTTAAAATGATCAACATCTATCATCATTAGTGAAAGTGGACTATTATCACAATTATTAACTCTTACTATTTCCTTTTCAATTAGCTCTATTATGTATTGATAATTATATAGCTTAGTTAAATCATCATGGATTGATTTTTCAAATAGCTCTGCATTTATTTTTCTTAATTCATAAACTATTTGAATATCGTGCATTATTACTGCAGCACCTAAAAAATCATTAATCTTCTTATCCCAGATAGGTATATAGTGCAAATCTACGGGTATTTTTCCACCATCTTTTTTCAAAATTGCAATATCATGAATTTTTATTTCTTCATCTATATTTTGTAACTGATGCTTATTTTTACTGCTATCATCAAATAGCATTAAGAAATCCTTATTTAACAGTTCCTCTTCAGTAAATCCTAATAGGTCTAATGTATGCTTGGTAACCTTTATCAGTTGTCCCTTTTCATTTAAAATAATAACCATATCTATGATTTTGTTTTCTACTTCTTTATAGATAATATTTTCAGGTATTACAAGAAATTTATATTTTCTTATAACAAGATAAGCGCCTAAAATTAAAATTACTGAAAATATTTGTCCCATCAAAGGTATATTTTTATATCCCATCATAGGTAGAATTGTTTGCAATATAAAATTAAGAATAAAAGGTAGTGAAGCTGAAATCACTAGGATTCGTGCCTGTAATTTTACTCTCTTACTTTTTGATTTCATACCCCATATAAATAAAAGCAATATACTTAAAAATAAAGTAATGAAATTATATAAGAAATTTCCTGTGTAAAAGGTCTTTTCTATCCAGTATGATGGTGCAATTCCATCCTTAAATAAGAAAACAGCCATATATAAAAATAGAGCCGCTGGAATAAATATGATAGCTTTAGTTAACTTTTTATTTACAAATTTATTATCTGTAATTAAAAGTACAAGATACAATGAAATCCCACTAAAGCTACACCAACCAATAGCAGATATCTTATTCCAGATCATAAATACAGCATTACTATTAGCTATATAAGCAAAAGAGTATGCAAAGGACCAAATTGCATAACTGCTACATAATAAAAGAAAAACTCGATTTAATTTTGATTTTTTATTCTGATTAAAAGCACTTATACCAACATTTATATAAATTATTGTTGCTACAAATGATAATGCAGAAAATATACTACCACTCATCATATATTTTACTTTCCCTGATTTATAAAAATTGTATTCCTAAATTTTAACACTTTTATAAATAATTTTCAATAAATTTTCTGTAAAAATATTAGAAAATATAATATTAAGAAAAGAGTAGATTATACTTTATATAATCTACTCTATACCCATTTTTAGAGAATAGTTTTTATCTAAAGTTATATTCAGTAACTATTCTTTCTCTTCCAGATACTTTGTCATTATAGTATTCATAAAATGAAAGACCTAAAAAGCTACCTGTAATATTAATTACATTGCTATAGCCTAGATTTTGAAGTGCTAAAGTTGCATTGTAGCTACGCTGACCAGTTCGACAGTGTAAATATACTTGTTTATCCTTTGGTATCTCATTTGTTCGTTCTCTAAGCTGACTTAATGGAATATTTATTGCTCCCTTAATATGTCCTTTTTCATATTCATAGTTCTCTCTTACATCTATAATGATACTATTATTTTCTACAAGCTCTCTTACCTTGTCAACATTTATTTGCTTATAGTCACCATTTAATAGATTTGATCCTACATAGCCTGCATAGTTAACTATGTCCTTTGCAGTAGAAAATGGAGGAGCATAGCTAAGCTCTAAATCTTTTAAATCATCAACTGTTCCACCAAGCTTAATGATTGTTGCAATAACATCTATACGCTTTGTAACATCACCTTTACCAATTGCTTGTGCACCTAGAATTTTACCAGTTGGTACTTCAAACAATAATTTAAAGTGCATAGGTGCTGCATCAGGCATTAATCCAACCTTATCTGAAAGAATAATTCGTACAATATTGTAATTTATTTTTAAACCAAGAGCCTTTATTAATGCTTCGTTTAATCCAGTTGATGCACCGTTATACTCAAATACCTTAATTGCAGAGGTGCCAATATATCCTTTGTTTAACGTACTTCTGTTATTAATGTGATCTGCAACAGATCTAGCCTGTTTTAATGCTGGTCCAGCTAATGATAATTTTGTCATTGATTGGGTTAATGCATTATATACCTCAATTGCATCACCTATAGCATATATATTTGGGTCACTTGTAAGATAATTTTTATCTACCTTAATAGCTCCTGTATCACCTATTTCTAAGCCAGCTTCCTTTGCAAGCTTTGTCTCGGGTGATACACCAATAGCCATTACAACAGCACTAGCATCTATAATTTTTCCTGAGGCTAAAACAACCTTATCCTTTTCAAATTTCTCGACCTTATCTCCAACAATTAAATTTACATTATGATCAATTAATACCTTATGGAATATCTGAACCATATCATAGTCGAATGGTCTAAGTATCTGGTCAGTTGCTTCAATTAATGACACATCATATCCAGCTTTACTTAAATTTTCAGCAACCTCAATGCCTATAAACCCACCACCTATAACTGTTATATTTTTAGCTGGCATTTGTTTTATATATTTATTAAGCCTATCAATATCAACTACATTACGAACTGTAAAGATATTAACATTTTCTAAACCAGGAAATTTTGGTACAATAGGTGAAGCTCCTGGTGATAATATCAATTTATCATAGCTTTCTGTATATTCTTCATCTGTATCTATTCTTCTTACCTTTATTGTTTTATTTTTTTTATCAATAGAGATTACCTCACTATTAATTCGTGCATCAATGTTGTATTGCTTTAAAAACAAATCAGGTTCCATTAATACTAAATCATCTACATCCTCAACAACTCCACTTAGATGGTAGGGGAGTGAACAGTTAGAAAAAGAAACATGAGGTCCTCTTTCAAATATAATAATCTGATCCTTTTCGCTATTTCTTCTAAGTCTTGCAGCTACTGATGCTCCACCAGCAACTCCACCAACAATTAATATTTTTCTTCCCATTATATAAACCTCCTAACTACAAATTACTTTCTTTTAGTTCCAACATACGAGCCCATACCACCGATAACATCTATAACCTTAAAGCCTTGTCTTTTTAGTGTCCTTGTAGTCATTGCACTTCTACCACCTGATTGACACATGATATAGTAGGTCTTATCCTTTTCAAGATATTTATCAGGATTTGATAGCAAGTTGTTCATAGGTATGTTTTTAGCAGTTCTTAAACTGCCACTTTTATATTCATAGGGCTCTCTTATATCAATAAGCTCTACTTTTCCAATAAGATTATCCATTTCATTTACATTAATAATATTTCTATCGTCTTTTCTAAAAAAATTAAACATAATTCATTCTCCTTATCCTTTTATCTTAATAATACTTTTATTGAAAACAATTATATTAAAATTTTCTATTTATATCTGTGACCATATCACATTGTTTTATGCAATAGATAATAATTATAAAATAGACAAATTATTGATATAATTCAACTAAGTAATATAATAATAGAGGTGAATTTAAAATAGGGAGCTTATTTGTGAATAGAATAAAAAATAATAAAGGTCTGAAATATATCATTTTTCAGACCTTTTTAATGTCTTAAATTTAAAATACTTATTAATACGAATTGTCTCAATAAGAGCACAATATTTATCAGCTATACAAATGATTAGAGCCTCTTTGCTTCTAGGAACCTTTGTAATATTTAATGGCCACATATGACTGCGTATAGCCTTTTGTATCTTTTCAGAGATATTAAAATTTTTAATAGCATTATTACATGCAATTTCAGCATGATAAAAGCCATGCAATTTACGATTAGGATCATCAACATGCCAGTCATAGAGATATAGATCATGAAGC
>JBPOHM010000356.1:0-3373 GCA_052035585.1 Bacillota bacterium | reverse complement strand
GAGTTGTGAGAACTCCAGCGATTGTAAAGTTATATCGTAATTCTCTAGAACCTTCAGGATTAGCAATTATATTTGTCGAAGATTCTGTCGTAGAAGTATTACTTAGTGGAAATGGAACACGGGTCGGACTTGAGTTATTAGTCGAGAGATTACCACTTAATCTATCACCAATTTTTAGCTTGTTCCATGTAGGGGTTGGGATGGTTGCCGTATTTGTTTCTGGGAGGTAACAGGTTAACTTAGAACCATATTTTGTATTCCCACAATCAGTACCACAAGAACATTGAAATTCTTTGGAACAATAGGGGCCTGTGTCCGTAGTATAATAGCCCTCCCCACAAGTAGTAGTACAGCTACAATCATCTGATTTGTAACAAGTTTTGCTCCCCGCATTCGAATGGACATCTCCACATTCGTCCGTACAGCTACAATAGAATGTTTCCGAACAGGTATTAGTAGAGGGTTTTGTGGCACTCCATCCATCACCACAACTTGCTGTACAAGAACAGGTGTTATTGCAATTCCATGAACATCCCCCACTCAGATCTTCAAGGCAAGAAGAACCCGCCCCCTCATAACAATCCTTACTACACGAGTCATATGAACATCCCGAACCATCTGCACAGGTATCAGTATCCCAACAATGTATCCAATAGCTTAAACATGCATATCCTGGGGCTGACCAGCATTTATATCCTTCAATAGGAGCATCAGTACAATAGCCAGAAGATACAGAAGAAGGTTTTATTAAACCTAATAAAAGAAAAAAATTGATAAAAAATAAAATACTCCATATTCGCTTCATTGTTGCCTACTTATATAATTTATGCTTATCAAAACTTAGACTATATTTCAATTATTTTATAGCACTTATGGTATATAACAATAATTTGTCTAGATTTATTGTCTTATTTTCAAGGTTTTTCCTGGCTTCCTCTACAGAAGAATTGATATAATCCTCGACATCTGGTACATACATATCTTCAAAATTTTCGGGCCTTACCACACAAATCGGAAAAAGCTCCTTCTCTCCCAAATCTTTTACAATACCCTGTCGAGGAATAATTGGCTCCATATCGATACAACCTTTTAATATGCTTTCTGGTACAATTGTATTGCTTGATACAGTCATAAAATCATATTCCTTGTTAATTTCTAAATCTGAGAAATTATCTGAGGTTACAATTGATACTCTACCTGTTTCATCAATTCTATTGAGAAATCTTTTGGATTTAAATAAAACGTTGTATCGCTGCCCCTTTATCTCCCCTTCCATAAGAAGCTCTAATGTGGAATCATCTAAAGTTATGGATTTGAGAATAAAATTATAGAACAAAACAAAATCTAAATTAGCTCCACCAACCGATACACTATCTAATGAGTTATAATTATTTTTTCTAATATCTGCTAATTCCTTAGTTAGAATTCTTGGTCTTAATTTCTTTAAATTGCTGTTTAACTCAAATAATTTAAATAATTCATTGTCATCTAAAATAGTGAGTTTTATTTTATCTAAAGAATAATTAAAAATTTTCCCCCTTTTATAATCTAAAACCATTTCTACTGGTAAAAAAGCATTCTCAACCGCATATGGATTCTCCCAATCTATACTATCTTTTTTTATACACAATGTAGAGTCTCGAAGATCCTTATCATCTTCTACTAGCACCTCTACTAAAATACAATCCTCCTCATTTTTTGTCTTAATATCCTTTAAAACTGCTTTACAGTGTAATTTAAGCAATCCCTTATCTTTCTCAATTTCACAATCTTGTAACAGCTCTGAGTATTTATCCAAGTTATAAAAAGTTTTAGTGCTAATTATCTGTGAAATTCTATCCTTAAAAATGAGACCTAAAAAAGCAATTAATAAAAATATAAAGCAAATTATTAGTACAATAATACTTTTTCTATTAATAACAAATTTCATAATTTCAGTTTAATATGTTTTTTTTATAATGTAAAGGCTGGGGGTGTTTAATGGAATTGCAAAAAATACCTACTTATGGTATAATCTGCCACATTATTAGATGGTGTTTTATTTATCATAATAAACCCTTTTATTAAATAATGTGCTCTTTAAAAGTATCTATAAATATATAATGATTTAATTCAATATATTTTTAGATTAAATAGCATGTGATGAGATTGCTATTTTAATGGGATGCACTTTGTATCTATTAACAATATATGTACAGAATGCATTCCATTAGGATGCAAAATCAACAAGAATCCAAAAAGAAGGAGAAAAAAATGAAAAAGATAATGTTTTTGCTAATTGTTCTATCTATCCTTTTAGTTGCTTGCGAAGCAACACCTGCAGCGCCAACAGTGGTGCCTACGGATAAACCCACGGAAATTCCTACCAAGGAACCAACTTCCGTACCAACGGAGGAACCAACTATCGTTCCGACACAGGAGCCAACTCCGGTACCCACCGAGGAAATTCCTGAAAGTTGTCCATTGGATAGTTTTTCCGTGCCAGAAGATATCACAATAGACTTGGGAGTATATGGTGAATTCGAACTTACAAACGGAATAGGTTTAGATATATTCGTCATGCATCCCACGTTACTCAACCCCATACGTGAAGGGGAAGATGTTACCACCTTATACAATGAAGGCGGTAGCTTTTCTTTTCAAATGCCCTCTCCTGGTTTCGCTTACACTGGTAAAAATACCAGCATCACTGTAGATGGCGAATTTTGGGGAGAAGAAGGCTTTGCTTTCTCAGAATCAGGTGAGCTTGTCATTCCGGCTGGAGCTCAAGTTATGGTTGAGACAGAGGGTGGATTTGAAGAACAAGAATCACCTATCATCGTCTATTTCCTTTCAGGGACACCAACTAAAGCAGATGATATATCTTTACCTGAGAATGCAACTTTAAGCTGTAAAGACCTATGGCAGATTACTATTAATAACATTGATAGTAATGATATTGAACTCTCTGTTAACACGGGACATAATTTGTTGTTTCCTGGAACTGAAGATGATATTCTAGGTATAAAATTCCCGAATAGCACTGATTTCCAACCGTATGAAGAAACATTTCTCCGTAGAGAGGCTACCCTGAAGATCAAGGGGAACGGTTCCATTACAGGTTTTATATTTGACCTGTACGATAAAGATTAAAATCTTTACGGATTCTGGCTTGTTAGACAGTATATTTATTTAGATAATCATTATCTATATAAAAATACATACTCTCATCACATGCTAGAATCCTCACTTTTAAATAAATATATATCCTTTTCCATTAAATAATAACTCTGTTGAGTTTACTTGTTAGACAACACAATCATATAGTCTCCATCTTTAACGATATACTCCTTCCCTACATTCTTTACTAAACCTTTCTCCTTTGCTTCTGCCC
>JBPOHM010000216.1:0-4994 GCA_052035585.1 Bacillota bacterium | reverse complement strand
GATATTTAATTTAGAAAAAAAGAAAAACGAGATTGCTGAAAAAAATAGTGATAAGAATTATTATTAAATTTTTTAAAGCAAAATTTGAATTAATTTTAAGCAATTTCTAAAAATTATTATTAAAATCTGAAAAAATATATTGTATTAAATGATTACTTGTGATATACTTTTTTAGTGCGAAGAATTTAAACTTATAATAAAATTAGAAATTTCTATGTAGATGCCTTTATGATGCTTAATGTCTTGTTTAGCAAGTTATGTGCAAGTTTTACTTAGGCATTATATGAGATTGATATTAATTTAGTTTATACTATAGAAAGAGGTGAATTTTAAATGAAACAAGGAATACATCCAGATTATAAAAAAGCCGTTGTTAAATGCGCATGCGGAAATACTTTTGAAACAGGCTCAGTTGTAGATGAAATAAAAGTAGAAATTTGTTCAGAGTGTCATCCATTCTTTACTGGTAAACAAAAGTTTGTTGACAAAGGTGGACGTGTGGATAGATTTAAGAAAAAATACGGAATATAGAATTCATCTTGAATTAAATTCAAAAGTAAATAGCCGATGCATTATGTATCGGCTTTTTTTTAAAATAAATCTTTGCTTTTGGGAGGAAAAACATGGCACATCAAGCTTTGTATCGAAAATATAGATCTAAGACCTTTGACGAGCTTTTAGGGCAGGAGCATGTTGTTAATACGCTGAAAAATCAAATATTAACAAATAACGTTGCTCATGCTTATCTTTTTTGTGGAATAAGAGGTACAGGTAAGACCTCGACTGCAAAAATACTTGCTCGTGCTGTCAATTGTACAAATAATGTTGATGGAAATCCATGTAATGAATGTGAATCCTGCAAAAGTATATTAGATGATTCTAATGTTGACGTTATTGAGATGGATGCTGCATCTAACAATAGTGTTGATGATATAAGAGATTTGAGAGATAAGCTTAGATTTTTGCCAGTTAATAGTAAGTATAAGGTTTATATAATAGATGAGGTACATATGCTTTCAAAGGGAGCATTTAATGCTTTATTAAAGACTCTTGAGGAGCCACCTGCTCATCTATTGTTTATTCTCGCTACTACAGAGCCACAAAAAATCCCAGCAACTATTATATCAAGATGCCAAAGATTTGATTTAAAAAGAATAACAGTAGATAATATAGTTAAAAACCTACGTTATATATGCAATGATATGGGTGTTAAGGCTGATGATAGAGCCTTAAGACTAATAGCTGTAAATGCAGACGGTGCGATGCGTGATGCGCAAAGTATACTTGATAGATGCATGACCTTTAATTCAGAAGAAATTAAGTATGAAGATGTTAATGAGCTATTAGGAATTGTAAATTTTGACACAATTGTTGAGCTTTGTGGCTTAATAATCGAGAAAAATATAAAGTCTGCAATGCTATCAATTAATAATATATTTAATCAAGGTAAGGACTTACAATATTTTATTGAAGAGCTGATAACATATTTTAGAAATTTATTAATATTAAAAACTACTAATTCAAGTGAAGGTCTTCATAGATTAAGTGATGAAAATATAGAAAGCTTAAAAAAATATATTGATAATTTGAGTGTAAATGAAATAGTATCAATTATAGGAAAATTATCAGATACCCTATTAGAGTGTAAAAGAGCTGCAAATCCAAGAATTTTGTTTGAGGCTAGGATAATTAGCTTGATGGAATCTAGTGGTTCAGAAGATGTTTCTTCACTTCTAAAAAGAATTGAAAAGCTAGAGGATGCCATTAAGCATGGTGTTGAAATAAAGGGAGTAGCTAAATCAAATGAAGCTGCTCATAGAGTAAATGAGCAAGCTCATGTATTTAAGCAAGAGCCTAAAGCTACTTCAAATAGTAATGCTAATAATACTCCTGTGGAAAATATTCCTGCTGTTGCTAATAATGCAGAGGCTGAAGAAAGAATTAAAGGAAATTGGAATGATTTCTTGAAGTTGGTAAGAAGCGAAAGTATCTCACTTTTAGCAATAGTAAGAGAAAGTAAATTTGCATATATAAGAGAAAATGTAGTATATTTTGAATTTGATCCTAAATTTAGCTTCCATCATACAGCAGCAAATCAAGAAAAAAATAAATCTAAGATTAAAGAGATATTAATAAAATTTTTAAATGCTAATTATGATGTGAGCTTTATATTAAGTTCTGATAAGAACGATAATAAGGATGTCAAATCAATAGATGACATATATGAGGAAATGAAAAACAGCTTTGGAGAAGACAAGGTTGTGTTGAAATAAAAGAGCTTATTTTGCTTTATATTTATTTAGAAAGGAATGGTATATAATGAAAGGTAGAAATTTCCCACCTATGGGCGGTAATATGAATAACATGATGAAGCAGGTTCAAAAAATGCAACAGCAAATGGAAGCTGCTCAAAGAGAAATAGAAGAAAAAGAGATTGAGGCTTCTGCTGGTGGCGGTGCTGTTAATGTTATAGTTACTGGTAAAAAAGAGCTAAAATCATTAAAAATTGATCCAGAGGTTGTTGACAAGGACGATGTTGAAATGCTTGAGGACTTAATACTTGCTGCAATAAATGAAGCGTTTAGAAAAGCAGATGATTTAAATGCACAAAGTATGAAAAAAGTTACAGGTGGACTTAATATACCTGGATTATTCTAATTATTATGGAACACTATACAGCTCCCATAGCTAAGCTGATTGAAGAATTTGCAAAGCTTCCTGGGATAGGAAAAAAGACAGCACAAAGACTAGCTTTTAGTATTCTTGACATGGATAATGAAGATGTTATTAACTTTGCAAAGGCTGTTGTTAATGCTAAGAAACTAACTAGGTTCTGTACGATTTGTGGAAATTTATCGGAAGCAGAGCACTGCAACATATGTCAAAATACAAGAAGAGATAAGTCCATTATATGTGTAGTAGAGGATGTTAAGGATGTGGCTGCCATGGAAAGAACTAAAGAATTCATGGGAGTTTATCATGTCTTGCATGGAACTATATCACCACTAGATGGTATAGGACCTGACCAAATAAATATTAAAGGACTCATAAGCAGGTTAACTGATGATGTTAAAGAAGTAATTCTTGCAACAAACCCAACCATAGAAGGAGAAGCAACGGCTGTATATATTTCTAGATTGATTAAAACAATGGGAATTAAGGTGACTCGTATAGCACATGGAATTCCAATTGGTGGAGATATAGAGTATGCAGATGAGGTTACTCTTTTAAAAGCAATGGAAGGCAGAAGAGAGTTATAACTAATATAAGAAATTAAATTGATTTTTAAACCTATTATCAAAATTAGATAATAGGTTTTTCTTTTTGTATTGTTAAATGAATAAAATTTATCTTCTTGTCCATAATAATAGCAGAAAATAAAAATATTTATATATCATGAATATATAAATGCATATCTATATAAAATATATAAATAGTTATACTGAAATAGAATTATGTGAAATATTAATTTACTAAGAGTAAAAATTAATATCTGGAGGTTTTTATGTCAAATAACAATATAGAAAAGGAATTTTATGCTAAGGAGTTTTTAGATAGTATAAGAATAACAGGTGAAACAGATGTTGAAAAGATGCACAAGGCTATAGCTGAAGCTAAGTATGAATGGGAATTTGCACAGAGCTATTTTGATAGTGTAAGTGATCCAGAGCTTGTTGAATATGCAATATATAATCAAACAGCAGCACAAAAGAAATATGAATATTTATTAAAGCAAGCAAGACAATTAAAACTATTAAAAAAATAGTTAAATAAGCTTATTCAAGGATTTGTTAAAAAGGGGGATTAAAATGTTTGGATTAGACTTAGGCCTTATTTTAATTTGGGCAGCAGCAATTATGCTGGTATTTATGCTTTTGTGGTTAGTGATTGTTCCATTAAAATTGTTTAATAAATTGTTACTAAATTTAGTTCTTGGCATTGTTTGTGTTTTTGCTTATAATATTTTTGCCTATTTTACTAAGATTGAAGTTATAGGGATAAATGCTCTAAGTGTGGCTATTTTAGTAGTGTTGGGGATTCCTGGCTTTTTAGCATTGGTTACTTTAAGATTAACAATTTAAAATATATTATTGTAAAAATGAAGATAATTTGGTATGCTTAGTATAAGAGTTAATGAAATAAAAATGGGGACTTTTTATAAGGAAGGAATGAATACTAATGAAAATAAAATTTTCAAATAAAATAAACTATTATACAGAAGCACTTTCGGTAGTATATTCATATGTAAAGAATGAAGATTATTATGAGATTGCTAAGGAAAGACATAAGCAAAAATATAATATTCCAATAGAGGAATTAGATAGTTTATATGATGAAATATCAAATATCCATAACTACATAATAAGTAAAATAGATATACCAAAGGAAAGACTTGAATATTATTTTTCATCAGATGATGAGGATGCACCAAGTCTTGGTGACATTATAATGAGCTTTGTTGTATATGATGATTCACAGGAAAGCATTGATAAGTTCATGAAATTATCAACACTTGAAAAGCTCGAAAGGTATTTCTCCCTGTTAAGTGAAAATGTAGATAATGTAAAAATTGATTTTAATAAAGAAAAGTTTGATGATAAGCTTTATATTAATTGTATAAATAGCTCAAATATGAGTTCAGATTTAAAGCTTAAATACATTTTATTATATTATAATTTTGAAGAGTACTTCAATGAAGTATATGATATGATATGTAAGGTTATTGATATACTCAAGGAAAAGGAAGATGCTTTACAATCAATAGCTGATGAATATCAAAGAGTAATGATGGCAGAATATGAGAAGTACGGAGACAAGCTATTAGAAAATTATGATATTAAGGTTGCTAATGATAAAAATTTACTTATAAGAAATTTTGTATTGAGATCGAATGTATTAGTTCTTATGCCTGTAAATATATTTGATATAGTAGATAGCTCTTATACACAAAATGCTTATATAGGTGTTCATGTAAAGACTTTATTTGTCTTGAT
>JBPOHM010000375.1:0-15787 GCA_052035585.1 Bacillota bacterium | reverse complement strand
TTATTTTTAAGCTTATTATAAAAATTATAATATATAAAACTATTAAAGAAAGGATGATAAACAATGAAACTTTTTAAAGACATATCAAAATTGTCATACAATGAATATGAAAAGCAAATGTCTGAATATTGGAATGAAATAGATTTGCTTCATCAAAGTGTAGAAACAAGAAAAGATAAACCTCAATTTGTTTTCTTCGAGGGACCACCAACCGCAAATGGTAGACCTGGTATACATCACGTTATAGCTAGAACATTAAAAGACTCTGTATGTAGATTTAAAACAATGGAGGGCTATCAAGTTAAGAGAAAAGCAGGATGGGACACTCATGGACTTCCTGTTGAAATTGAAGTTGAAAAGCAATTAGGATTAAAAGACAAGCAAGATATAGAAAACTATGGTATAGCTGCGTTTAACCAAAAATGTAGAGAGTCAGTATTCACATATAGTGACTTATGGAGACAAATGACAGAGCGTATGGCATATCTAATAGACTTAGATAATCCATATATAACTCTTGATAATAATTATGTTGAATCTGTTTGGTGGATACTTGATAAATTCTTTAAGGATGGCTTAATGTATGAAGGACATAAGATACTTCCTTACTGCTCAAGATGTGGTACTGGATTAGCATCACACGAAGTTGCACAAGGCTATGAAGAAGTAAAAACATCAACTGCTTATGTTAAGTTTAAGAAAAAAGATGAAGATGCATATTTCTTAGCATGGACAACAACTCCTTGGACTTTAGCTGCTAACGTATCATTAACAGTACATCCTGAAATGGATTATTTAAAGATAAAATTAGCTGATACTGAGGATAAAAAAGGCGATGTTCTATATGTAGGAAAATCTTTAGTAGATAAAGTAATAAACGCTTCAAAGGGAAGCGTTATAGAAGAATATGAAGTATTAGCAGAGCTTAAAGGTAAAGATTTAGAACACATGGAATATGAACAACTTATGCCATTTGTTAAGGCTGATAAGAAAGCCTTCTTTGTTACATGTGCTGACTATGTAACTGATGCAGACGGTACTGGAATAGTTCATACTGCACCTGCTTTTGGTGAAGATGACTATAACACTGGAGTAAGATACAATCTTCCAGTTCTTCAACCAGTTGATGAAACAGGTAAGTATGTAGAGACACCTTGGGTTGGAAAATTTGTTATAGATGCAGATTCAGAAATATTAGTATGGTTAAAGCAAGAAGGAAAATTATATAGAAAAGAAGTTATGAATCATAACTATCCTCATTGCTGGAGATGTAAAACTCCATTATTATACTATGCAAAACCAAGCTGGTACATCCAAATGACTAAGCTTAAGGATAAATTAGTTGAAAACAATAATACAGTAGAATGGTATCCAGATTATGTTGGTGAAAAGAGATTTGGAAACTGGCTAGAAAACTTAAATGACTGGGCAATATCAAGAAGTAGATATTGGGGAACTCCTCTTCCAATCTGGAAATGTGAGTGTGGTCATGTAGAAAGTGTTGGCTCTAGAAAAGAATTAGTTGAAAAAGCTATAGAAGAAATAGATGAAACAATTGAGCTACACAGACCATTTGTGGATGATGTTCACTTAAAATGTCCTCACTGTGGAAAACCAATGACAAGAGTTAAGGACGTTATAGATTGTTGGTTTGACAGTGGTGCAATGCCTTTTGCACAACATCACTATCCATTTGAAAACAAAGATAATTTTGATGAATTATTCCCAGCTGACTTTATTTGTGAAGGTATAGACCAAACAAGAGGATGGTTCTATTCATTACTTGCTATATCAACATATGTCAAGGGAGTATCACCATATAAGAGAGTTTTAGTTAACGACTTGATATTAGATAAGTATGGCAAGAAAATGTCTAAGTCAAGAGGTAATGGAGTTGATCCATTTGAATTATTCGATAAATATGGTGCAGATGCTTTAAGATGGTATTTATTATATGTATCACCAGCATGGACTCCAACAAAGTTTGATGAGGATGGATTAAAAGAGGTATTAAGTAAATACTTTGGAACATTAAAGAACGTTTATACATTCTTTGCATTGTATGCAAATACAGATAATGTAAATCCAAGAGAATTCTTTGTTGAATACAAGGATAGACCAGAGCTTGATAGATGGATTATTTCAAAATACAACAATTTAGTTAAATACGTAAGAAATAGTATGGCAAAGTTTGATTTAACTAAGGTTGTAAGAGCTATCCAAGACTTTGTAAATGAAGATTTATCTAACTGGTATATTAGACGTTCAAGAAGAAGATTCTGGGCAACAGAGCTTACAGAAGATAAAAAAGCAGTTTATGTAACAACTTATGAAATACTAGTTGGATTATCACAGCTTACAGCTCCATTTGCTCCATATATATCAGAAGAAATATATCAAAACTTAACAGGAGAGAAATCAGTACATTTAAGCTACTATCCTGAAGTTAATGAAAGCTTGATAGATGAAAATGTAGAGCATAGAATGGACTTAATAAAAGATCTAGTTAAGCTTGGTAGAGCTTCAAGAGAGAAAACTAAGATAAAGGTAAGACAACCAATACAAAAAATCCTTGTAGATGGAAAATTTGAAGAATTAATTTCTGACCTAACTCCACTTATAATGGAAGAGCTTAATGTTAAGGAAGTTGTATTTGAAAAGAACTTGAATTCCTTCATGGACTTCACAATGAAGCCAAATTTCAAGACATGTGGACCAAAGCTTGGTGCTAATGTTAAGGCATTTGCTAGTGAATTAGCTAATGTAAATGCTGTAGAAGTAATATCAACAGTTCAAAATGGTGGAATCTATAAAATGACTGTAAATGGTACAGAAATAGAAGTAGATGAAGAAATGCTTGATATAAGAATTGCTGCTAAGGAAGGATATGATGTTGAAATGGATAACAACCTATTTGTTATCTTAGACACTAACCTAACAAAAGAGCTAATAGATGAAGGCTTTGCAAGAGAGTTTATTTCTAAGGTACAACAAATGAGAAAGAATAATGGCTATGAAATGATGGATAACATCAAGATATTCTATAACGGTGCAGAAGAAATTCAAAACGCTGTTAAGGTATTTGATGAGTACATCAAGAGTGAGACATTAGCTGTATCAATAGAAAAAACAGAAGATACTTCATACGAGGTTCAAAACCTAAATGGCTTTGACACTGGAATTAAGCTTGAAAAAGTAAATTAATAAATATAACGCAGATTAATATTGATTTTATATCATTTTAATCTGCGTTTTTATAGAATAAGAAAGGATAAGGAAATATGTATACAACTTTACTTAGATATGCAACAGTAATAAATAACGACGGTACTATAGAGAAGGACAGGGATATTTATATAGAGAATGGTAAAATAACTAAGATAGTTAATTCTCGTTATAATGTCATGGTTAGTGATGATTATGATTTAGTTGATTGTAGTGATTATTATGTAAGTCCAAGCTTTGTAAATTTACATGCTCATGCAGCAATGAACATATTTAAGGGTATTGCAGAGGATGTAACTATTGATGATTGGTTTAACAAGGAGATATTTCCTTATGAAAGTAAGCTGACTGAAAAGGATGTTTATTATGGAGTAAAGCTTGCTATACTTGAAATGCTTAATAATGGAGTGACTATATTTGCAGACCATTATTTTAATCAAGATTCTGTGTTGCAGGCTGTATTAGATAGTAAAATAAGAGCTGATATAGCTCCAACTATATTTGGTTTAGCACCAAACTATAAAGAGCAGTTAGAAGCTGCAAAGGATTTTATAAACAAAAATAGAAATATATCAAGTAGAGTAAGCTTAAGACTTGGTCCTCATGCTCCATATACATGCCCAAACCCAATACTTACAGAAATTGTAGATGTAGCAAAGGAATTAAATGTAGGTATTCACCTTCATGTATCTGAAACTAAGGAGCAGGTTGATAATAGTTATAAAGAGACATCAAAATCACCATTTGATGTATTACATGAAAGTGGTGGATTTGATATTGATACTATTGTAGCACATGGATTGTGGGTACAAGAGGATGATTTAAAGTATCTTAATGATAAAACCTACTTTGCCTTCTGCCCAAAAACGTATATGAAGCTAGCAATGGGTGAGGGAAATATATATAAATTAAAGGATAGAATTAAATATAGCTTTGGTACTGATGGAGCAGCTAGTTCAAATACTCTAAGTCCTTTAGAGCAAGCTAGATTGTTCGCATTAAATGGAAAGTTCTTAGAAAATAATTCTGAGGAGTTTAGAATTAAAGAAATTTGGATGAGCTTGATGAATGGTCATAATGCTTTTAAATTTAATACTGGAAAAATCGAAGTAGGCTATGATGCAGATTTAATTATTTGGAACTTGAAAAAGTCAAATACTTATCCAATATATAATCCATTAGCTTCTATATTATATAGTGCTGATTCAAGCAATGTTCTATATACAATGGTTGAAGGTGAGTTCTTAAAATATGATGGAAAAATAATGCTAAATGAAAATGAAGTATTAAATAAAATAACTGAAATACAAGCTGAGCTGCTTGAAAGAGGAAAAGGAAACAAGATTGTAGAGTATTAAAATTTTTACAGCAGTAAAAATTCAAGATTTAATTCTTGTTTATTTAATAGGCATTGTGATATACTGGTAAAAACAAACATAATATTTTATAAGATGGTAAAGAAGCTATAGAATGGGGAATTATTATGTTATCTAATGCAATAAAAGGACTGATTATCGGAGTATCAATGCTTATACCTGGCGTTAGTGGAGGAACAACCGCACTGATGTGTGGTATTTATTATAAATTAATAGCAGCTGTTGATTGCTTTTTTCATAACCCAAAGGAAAATCTTAAATTTCTATTAACAGTTGTAATTGGTGGAGTTGTTGGAGTATTAGCTTTTTCTAAGATAATACTTATAACATATAATGCATATAAAATACCAATGCTATACTTGTTTATAGGTGCAGTAATTGGTAGTATTCCATTATTAATTAAATCATCAGGAATAAAGAAGCTTAATTTAAAAGCAATACTATATCCATTATTAGGTATTATAGTTGTTTTAATGATTGAACTAATACCAAAGGATTTTTTCATAATAGACACTGATGGATTTTTAAAATATTTTATATTATTTCTTGTAGGCATTGTATTAGCTACTGCTTTAATTTTACCAGGAATAAGCTTTACATATATGCTACTTGTTTTAGGTCTTTATGAACAAACACTAATTGCAATAGAAAGTTTCAATGTACATTTTCTTATTGCAATGGGAATAGGTATTATACTAGGTATATTTTTAACTGCTAAAATAATAAGAATTATATTAAGAAAATATCCAAAACAGACATACCTTGTGATAGTTGGTTTTGTTATAGCTTCGATAAAGGATGTTTTCCCTGGAATACCCATTGGAACTGAGCTAATAATAAGTTTAATTTTGTTATTCGGAAGCTTTTATACTATATATAAAATATCAAATAAATAAAATAATAAATAATAGCTAAATAACCGCTAAAAATATGCGGTTATTTTTTTATTTCTTGGTTGTATGTTTTTCTATATTATGGTAAACTTTGTTTAACCAATAATAGGAGATTGTTTTATGGACCGACTAACTATTAAAAATAAAGATGGCTATTTTACAGTTGATGATGAAGATATTCAAAAGGCAATTCAAAGACTAGGTATGTTTGAAGATGCTTATGAAGGCTTGATGAAAAGCCAAGAACAAATACCAATAGTTTTAGAGGAGCTTCGAAAACAAGGTAAAGAAAAAACTTTAAGTTTTAAGGAAACTATGGCTCAAAAGCTTATAAATAGCAATATAATCATGTTTTTTAAAAGACATGGGATAAAATAGAATTTTTTATTAAATTTGAGTGTATAATACTATTTAAAAAAGGAGTTAGAATAATGTTTGCAAATAGATTGACTCAAGGAGATACAATTGGAATAATATGTCCAAGTCAAATTTTGGATTGGAATAAATATAGTCGTATAATTGATGTTATTGAAAGATTAGGATATAAGGTTAAGCTTGGTGAAAATGTAACTAAGGATACTGATGGATATATAGCAAGTAGCGAGGAAAGAGCAGCAGACTTAAATGCAATGGTTGCAGATGACTCTGTTAAGATGGTTTTATTCGGTGGTGGTGATGGTGCAGTAGAGGTATTACCACTAATTGATTATGAAAATATACGCAAACATCCAAAGCTTTTTAGCAGCTATAGTGATGCTACTTCAATATTAAATGCTATTCATGCTCAAACTGGCTTAGTTACATATTATGGCTTTGGTTCAGGTGAGTTTACAGATTTAAGATATTATGATTATATGCAATTTTGTACTCATTTTGTTGAAGGCTACAGTATGGGACAATTTGTTAGTGATAGCAAGTGGAAAATATTGAATAGTGGTGTTTGTGAGGGAGAGCTAATTGGTGGATACACAGGACTATTTGCTTTAATGCTGATGAATAAATACTTTAAATACAATAAGGATGGTAAGTATTTATTATTTTTAGAAGATCACGAGTATTTTGGTAATGTAGGAACAGTAAATTCATATCTTTCATTTATAGAGCAAAGTGAATTTATGCAAAATGTTACAGGACTTATTTTTGGCCATTATTCTGTAAATGTGCCAGAGGATTTATTAAAGCGATTAGAAAGATTTGGTGTTAAAAATAATATTCCTGTTATATATACAGATGATTTTGGTCATGGTACAAAGCATGCAATTTTTCCAATTGGTGTTAATGCAAGGCTAGATACAGAAAAGCAAACTTTGATTTTTAAATAATATCATCTTATAGTATTAATATGGCCACAGGCTAAATAAAACCTGTGGCTTTTTCTGTTTTTTCTTCTTGACATTGTCATTTCTTGTGCTATAATAGCAAAGCGGCTGAAATAAAATAAGGAGATATAAAATGATCGAACTTAGAAACATTTCAAAAACCTTTAAGGTATATCGGCGAAATGCTGGATTTAAAGAGGCTGCTAAAGCATTATTTAAAAGAGAATATGAACTAGTACATGCTCTTGATAATATTAGCTTTAGCATAGAAGAAGGCGAGATGGTAGGCTATATAGGGCCTAACGGGGCTGGAAAAAGCAGCACTATAAAAATTATGGGTGGTATTCTTACACCTGATAGTGGCTCGTGTTTAATTAATGGTAGAACACCTTGGAAAGACAGAATTAAACACGTTAGTGAAATAGGAGTTGTATTTGGTCAGCGCTCACAGTTGTGGTGGGATGTGCCAGTAATTGATTCCTTTGAACTTCTCAAAGACATTTATAAAATTCCTGACAAAATTTATAAGGACAATCTTAATAACCTTTCTACTTTACTTAATATCGAGGACATAATAAAAACACCTACTAGGCAATTATCACTAGGTCAAAGAATGCGTTGTGAAATAGTTGCATCAGTTTTACATAACCCACGTATTTTATTTTTAGATGAACCAACAATAGGGCTTGATGCTGTATCAAAATTAGCAGTTAGAGATTTCATAAAAACTATAAATGAGGAAAAGAAAACAACTGTTATACTTACTACTCATGATATGCAAGACATCGATGCATTAACAAAACGTATCATCCTAATTGGAAAAGGCAAGATACTTCTTGATGGAACACTTGATGATTTGAAAGAACAGTATAATGATGCCAGTTCTCTTGATGAAATGGTGGTTAGACTGTATGAGGCATATAAAATATGAAAAAATATATGTCATTCTTTAAAATTAGATTTATAAATAGCTTGCAATATAGAGCAGCTGCTTATGCAGGAGTTGCCACGCAGTTTTTTTGGGGTTTTATGGAGATGCTAATATTTGCAGCATTTTATAAATCAAATGCAGATGCTTTTCCTATGGGATTTCAAGAATTAAGCTCATATATATGGTTACAACAGGCTACTATAGCTTTATTTTTCGTTTGGTCTATAGATAATGATATTTTTGTTTTAATAGAAAGTGGTGGAGTAGCATATGAGCTTTGTAGACCTTTTGATATATATAATATGTGGTATACAAAGAGTATGGCAGTTAGGGTTTCTAGAACACTATTAAGATGCATCCCAATATTATTAGTAGCAGCTTTATTGCCAAAGCCATATGGTCTTGTTTTACCAAGTAATTTTAATCTATTTATATTATTTTTAATTTCAATGTTTCTTGCTTTCTTAGTTGTTGTATCGTTTTGTATGATAATATATGCAATATCTTTTTTTACAATATCATCAACCGGTATAAAAATGATAATGGCATTGACATCAGAATTTTTTACTGGAGCAATAATTCCATTGCCATTTCTACCTGATAAGCTTTATAAGGTAATGAGCTTTTTACCTTGGGCATCAATGCAAAATGTTCCATTTAGAATTTATAGTGGAAACATAAGTGGGATTGATGCAATATTTGCAATACTTTTACAAGTGTTTTGGTTAGTTGTATTAACAGCTTTTGGTAAAGCTTTACTAAATAAGGGCTTGAAAAAGGTTGTTGTGCAGGGAGGTTAAAAAGGAGAATTTTATTATTATAAAATTCTCCTTATGCGAAGAAATAGAATGATTTTTAAAAAAAATCATTCTATTTTTCGGGGAGACACTGTTCTTTTTACGTAAAAATCTTTTGATTTTTCCGGTGGATATCCTTACATTTTTTAGAAATTAAAATGAAGTAGGTGATACTATGAAACTATATATAAAATATCTTGGAATTTATATTAAAAGCATTATGCAGTATAAAACATCTTTCTTTTTTACAGCCTTGGGACAATTTTTATCATCTTTTTCTGTATTCTTAGGTGTTTATTTTATGTTCGATAGGTTTAATACTGTAGAAGGCTTTAGCTATAATGAGGCGCTAATATGTTTTTCTGTTGTATTAATGGCATTTTCATTAGCAGAGATGTTTTTTAGAGGCTTTGATACCTTCTCTGGAGTAATTTCAAATGGACAGTTTGATAGAATAATGTTAAGGCCGAGAAATGCCATGTTTCAAGTCTTAGCTTCTAAGATTGAGCTTGCAAGAATGGGAAAATTTTTACAAGCAGTAGTGATTTTAATATATGCTATATTTAATTGTGGAGTAATATGGACGGTAGATAAGATATTGACACTAATAATTATGATAATAGGTGGAACAGTGCTTTTCTCAGGATTGTTTATAATGTATGCTTCAATATGCTTTTTTACAACAGAAGGATTAGAGTTTATGAACATCTTTACTGATGGAGGAAGAGAATATGGAAAATATCCGATGTCTATATATGGGGAGAGTGTACTTAAATTTTTTACTTATGTAGTCCCTTTAGCTTGTGTTCAGTATTATCCTTTTATGTATTTAATTGGCAGAGAGAACAATGTGTTATATGCATTAAGCCCATTATCAGCCTTTATATTTTTAATACCATGTTTAATATTCTGGAAAATAGGAGTTAAGCATTATAAGTCAATAGGTAGCTAAAAAAAGCTAAATCAAAGAGCTAGCATCTATGTAAAAGTGTTAAATTAATGTTAATATTCTTGAGGTATAAATATAATTATAAAATAAAAATAACGGAAAAATAAAGCGAACATCTGCAGAAACGTAGAAACTCTTTGCGGTATTTCAGAAAAAATCGTTAAGCAGCTTGAACTGTTTGAGCATAGCATGTTGAAAACATGCGTTGCGAGTTTTCAAGCTGTAGAGTTTTTTCTGAAATGAGCAATTAGAGTTTCACGTTTAGAAGCCAGAGAGCGTGTTTTTTCGTTATTTTTTATAGTACAAGTATTATTTAATTGTTATTTTCTCTTTGGAACAACTTCTAACCAGTAGCCATCTAAATCCTCAATAAAGTAAATTCCCATATTAGGATTTTCATAGCAGATACATCCCATTTCCTTGTGCTTTTGATAAGCTGCTTCATAATCGTCAGTAACAAATGCTAAGTGATATTCGCATTCTCCTAAATCATATTTTTCAGTTCTATCTCTAAGCCATGTTAGCTCTAAGCTAAAGTTTCCAGTTCCATCACCTAAGTAAACTATGATAAAGCTTCCATCCTTAGCCTCATGTCTTCTTACTTCCTTCAAACCAAGAGCCTTATCGTAAAACTCTAATGATTTTTCTAAATCTAATACGTTAAAATTAAAATGATTAAATGTAAAATTCATATATACACTTCCTTTACTTATTGTAATTATTAGTTTAATTATAATTTATATTCATCTAAAGTGCAAGAAATTTACAGTATGCTAAAATGATATTGTAAAACACAAAAATATGAGATATACTAACAATATATTTAAAAGTGTGTTTTCTAATATTACTATTATAGGAGTGATGAAATATGGAAATAACAAGAGAAAGAGCATTAGCTGATTTATATGAGTATGTTGATTCAGAATCACTAATTAAGCATAGCCTTGCTGTAGAAGCGGCAATGATTAAAATGGCTAGGGTGTATAATGAGGATGAAAATATATGGGGCTGTTGTGGACTTTTACATGATATAGCCTTTCAGAAGTATCCTGAAAATCATGGTGAAGTAGGCTATGATATATTATTCAATAAAGGCTATGATGCTGAATTTTGCAAAGCTGTTAAATCACATTGCGATATGACAAACGAGAATAGAAATACAAATATGTCAAAATCACTGTCAGCAGTTGACCAATTAGCTAGCTTTATAATAGCTTGTGCCTTAGTTAGACCTGAGAAGCTTGTTGGACTAACTTCAAAATCAGTAAAGAAAAAGATAAAGGATAAAGCATTTGCTCGTGCAGTAGATAGAGATGAGCTGCAAAAAGGAGCAGATGAGCTAGCAATGGATTTAACTGTTCTTATAGATTATTTAATAGATGGATTAACTGAAAGAGAAGACTATTTGAATACTGTTGGAATGTCATTGCTCTAACAGATAGAGGCTTATATGAAATGGGATGACAAAAGATATCATAGCTTAAATTATGAGTTAAAAAGAGTGTTTGGAGAGAAAACTATAAAGCTATCAATTAATGGTGGCTTTACCTGTCCAAATAGAGATGGAACTGTAGGAGATAGGGGCTGTATTTTTTGTAATGAAAAAGGCTCTGGAGATTTTGCCGGTAATGTTAATAGTTCTATTAGTAAGCAAATAGAAGAGCAAATAGATTATTTATCTAAGAAATGGAAGTCTTCAAGCTATATAGCTTACTTTCAAAGCTATACAAACACCTATGATACTGTTAATAATCTTGAGAAAAAGTTTTTAGAGGCTTTAAGCTGTGAAAATGTAAAGGGCTTGGCAATAGCAACAAGACCTGATTGTATAAATGAGGATATTGTAAAGCTTTTAGCAAAGCTAAATGAGAAAACATATCTCTGGGTTGAGCTTGGATTACAGACTATACATGAAAACTCTGCTAAGCTTATAAGGAGAGGATATAGCTTAGAAGCATTTGATGAGGCTATGCAGCTATTGAATAAATACAATATTAAAACTGTTATTCATTTAATATTAGGGCTACCTGGAGAAAGTAAGGAGCAAATTCTAGAAAGTGTAAGGTACATAACTCGTAAAAAAATATGGGGAGTAAAGCTTCATTTACTACATGTGCTGAAAAATACTGATTTACAAAAGCTTTATACAGAAACTAATTTTAAAATATTATCACAGGAGGAATATGTGGATTTAATTTGTGATTGTATTGAGCTTTTACCAGAAGATGTTGTTATTCACAGAATAACAGGAGATGGTAAACGTTCAGAGTTGATTAGTCCTCTTTGGAGCTTGAATAAAAAGCAAGTCTTAAATGATGTAGATACAGAGCTGAGACGTAGAAAAAGCTATCAAGGTATAGCACATAAATAGTTTGCTACAGAAATAAATATTTGAAACAATTAATCTTTAGTGCTATACTTATTATATTGATGAAAAATTGGAGGACATTATGAGATATATAGATTTAAGAAGTGATACAGTTACTATGCCAACTGAAGAAATGAGAATTGCTATGGCAAATGCACAGGTTGGGGATGATGTATATGGGGACGATCCAACAGTTAATGAGTTAGAAAGAATAGCAGCTCAAATGGTAGGCAAAGAAGCTGCTTTATTCGTACCTAGTGGAACATTTGGAAATCAATTAGCTTTATTAACACATACAGGACGTGGAGATGAAGTTATCCTTGAACATAATGCACATATAGCTATACATGAGGTAGGTGCAGCAGCTGTTATAGCAGGAGTACAGTTAAGAACTATACACGGAAATAATGGAGCTATGGATCCAGTTCTTGTAGAAAAAACAATAAGACCAGATGATATACATATGCCAAGAACAGCATTAATATGTGTAGAGGAAGCTCATGGCTGTGGAGCAGTTCTACCATTAGAAAATATAAAAGCTATAAAAGAAATAGCTGATAGACATAATATACCAGTTCACATGGACGGTGCAAGGATATTTAATGCAGCAACAGCATTGAAGGTAGATGCAAAGGAAATAGCAAAATACTGTGATACTGTAATGTTTTGTTTATCTAAGGGACTCTGTGCACCAGTAGGCTCAATTTTGGCAGGTCCTAAGCAATTTATTGATAAGGCTAGAAAAAATAGAAAGCTAATGGGTGGAGGACTTAGACAAGCTGGCATTATAGCAGCAGCAGGAATTATAGCTCTTGAGGAAATGACAAAAAGATTAGATGTTGATCACGAAAATGCAGCATATATGGCACAAAAGCTTTCTGAAATAGATGGTGTAAATGTTGATTTCTCAAGAAGAGATATAAACATGGTATTCTTCACAATAAATGAAGGCTTAATTGAGGATAACTATTTTGTAGATAGCTTCTATCAAGCTGGTATTAAAATTAATGGTATAGAAGATGGAGAATATAGATTTGTTACAAACAATGGTGTAACAAAGGAAGATATAGACTTTGCAGTAAATAAGTTAAAAGAATTGTTAAGCAAATAAATAAAGAATAAAAATATTAAACGGAGCAACATAGTTTGCTCCGTTTGTTTTTGTGAAATATATTAAAATTACATTAAAAAACGCAAAATTTATTGCAAAGAAAAATAAATTAATATATACTAATATTTAGTATTAGGAAGAAGGAACACGAAATGTTTGGATATGTTAATATAGATAAGGCAGAGCTTAAATTTAGAGAATATTATAAATACAAAGGGTATTATTGTGGTCTTTGCATGAATTTAAAAAAGAATTATTCAGAATTAAGTAGATTAACTCTAAATTACGATATGACATTTTTAATATTGCTATTAAGCTCTCTTTACGAAGTAGAGGATAAGGTAGTCAAGAAAAATTGCATTGTTCATCCTTTTAACAAACAAATTATTATTCAAAATGAAATAACAGATTATGTATCTGCAATAAATGTAATTCTATCATACTATAAGAGTATGGATAATTGGGCAGATGAAAAGGATTTAAAATCTTTAATATTCTCAAAATTAATAAATGGAAGCTATAAAAAGGCAGCCTCCTTTTATGAAGAAAAGGTAAATGTTATAAAATCTTCACTTCAAAACATTGCAAATTTTGAAAAAGCTCAAACTAGTGACATAGATTTGGTTTCTAATGAATTTGGTAATCTTATGGCTGAAATAATGGTATACAAGAAAGATCATTGGGAGAAGATATTGAGGAAGGTAGGATTTTTTCTTGGTAAGTATATCTATATTTTAGATGCGTATCTAGATATGGAGGATGATAAAAAGAATAATTCCTATAATCCATTTTTATTGATGGATTTTGAAAAAATTAAAAATGAAGCTAGTCTAGAGGTTGTAGAACTTGATGATTATGTTAAGGATATATTAATGCTTAATTTATCATTCCTTAGTGAAGAAATAGATAGGCTTCCCTTAATAAAAGATAAAGGAATCATTGATAATATTATATATGCAGGTATAAAAAATAAAATAAGCAAATCTAAATCTAATGATAAATCAATTGATTTTGTTAATTAAATTATATTTAAAGTATAAAGGACGAGATAAAAATGAGAGATCCATATGAAGTATTAGGAATTCAAAGAGGAGCATCAATGGATGAGATAAAGGCAGCATATAGAAAGCTTGCAAAGCAATATCATCCAGATATGCATGTTGACAATCCACTTAAGGATTTAGCACAAGAAAAATTTATAGAGATTCAAGAAGCATATGACCAGCTTACAAATGCTAGTAGTAGCTCTTATAATAGCAACTCATATAGTAGCAGTTCATCCTATAGCTCTGGAGCTAATAGTTCTTATAATAGTAATTTCCAAGCTATAAGACAATATATTAATACGAGAAATTATCAGCAAGCTTTATACATGCTTAATAGCATGAATACTAAAAATGCAGAGTGGCATTTTTTAATGGGTGTATGCAGTATAAACTTAGGTTCAACTATACAAGGCTTGCAACATGTTAGAACAGCTTGTAATATGGAGCCTAACAATTTTGAATATACTAGTTATTACAATCAAATTCAAAATATGCAAAGAGCTTATCAAACAAATTCATATAATTACAGTAGAGGTGGTAGCTCAAATCTAGACTGTTGTACACAGCTTATCTGTGCTGATTGCTTGTGTGAAATGATGGGAGGAGACTTGATTCCATGCTGTTAAAAAGCAGAAAAATAGCCTATTTAGGAGTACTTCTTGCATTAAATCAAATTTTTATTTTTCTATCCTCAATAATTGAGACAAATACACTTGTATTGTTTATGCTTGCTGCATTAATGATAGGAGTAGTAATTGTAGAGTTTGGTGTGAAAAATGGAATTTTATTTTACATAGCATCCTCAATTTTAGGTTTTTTTATAACAACTAATCAAGTTGAAATAGTTACATATATTCTGTTTTTTGGTCTATATAGCATTATTAAATGTGTAATAGAAAAGGTAGCTTTTCCTATGAAGCGTGCTATAATATTTGAAATAATAGTAAAATTATTGTTTTTTAATATTGCTATAATAAGCATATATTTAATTATGAGAAGCTTCATAACTATAAAAATGTATTGGTGGTTTATATTTGCAGCCCAAGCACTTTTTATAGCCTATGACTATGCTTTTACTGTATTTATTAATTATTATATAAATAAAATACAACCCAAGATAAAAAAATAAAGAGATGCCTTGCATCTCTTTTGAATTTATTAAGCTTTAGCAGCAATTTCAAACATGATATCTGGTATATGACAATAGCCACCAGGGTTTTTATCAAGATACTTTTGATGATACTCTTCAGCTCTATAAAAATTGCGAAGTGGTTCTACTTCAACTGCAATAGGATCAGTGTAATTTTCCTGCAGTTTAGCTATTGACTTTTTAATAATTGGTAAATCGTCATTATTTACATAGTAAATACCTGTTCTATATTGTGTACCTCTATCTCCACCTTGCTTATTAACAGAAGTAGGATCAATAGATTTATAATACATTTCTAACAAAAATTCTAAACTAATTACATTTGAATCATATTCAATATGCACTGTCTCAGCATGTCCTGTATTATTACGACATACCTCTTCATAAGTTGGATTTTCAGTATTTCCATTTGCATATCCAACCTCAGTTGATAAAACACCACGTATCAATGAAAAATATTTCTCACTTCCCCAAAAACAACCACCTGCAAGATAAATTTCTGACATAGTAAACCTCTCTCATAAAATAATAATTTTTATACAATTATTAGTATTATATCAATAAATGAGATTTATGTAAACATATAAATATATAGCATAATTATTAAAAGCAACTTACTTTA
>JBPOHM010000233.1:0-2275 GCA_052035585.1 Bacillota bacterium | reverse complement strand
TGATAATGAGAAAATAGATACTAAATAATCATAAATACTATTTGTATAAGACTATTGTCATGATTGAAACAATAGTCTTTTTATTATCTTTTAACTGCCTTATTTAACATAAATTACCTTCATATTTTTACATTTATTTGCACAAAATAACTTAAATTCTAATTAAAAATGTAGTATAATTGTCATTGAGTAAAAATTTAATATAAGGAGTGAAAAAGTGGCAACTATTGTCAAACGAAACAAAAACTATACGGTTATATATTACTATAAAACCGAGGATGGCAAGAGAAAGCAAAAGTGGGAAACAGTTGAAACATACAAGGAAGCATTACAACGTAAAGCTGAAATTGAATATTTAAAAGCAGAAAACATATTTCCAGCAGTTAAAACTGGACAGGTTAAAAATTCGATTAAGAGCATTGAAATGTATATGGAAGAGTTTGTAGGTTCTTATGGTAAAAAAAATTGGTCGATTTCTACTTATTCATCGAATAAGTCCTTACTTAATAACTACATTTACCCGTATATTGGTAAAATACCTGTTCACATTTTAACAACTGATCAGATAGACGACTATTATGATAAGTTATCTGATAGCAAAGTTATATCTAGAGTACATAAGCTATTAAAGTGTGCTTTTGGTCAAGCATTAAAATTGAAATTAATCAAAGAAAATCCTTTTTGCTTAGTGGATTTACCTAAATCTAAATATGTTCAGAAAAGCATTTTAACAGCTGATCAAATAAAAATGCTTTTGAACTACTGTTATAAGGAGGATTATCAGTTATACATCTGTATAAACATTGCTTTTGCTTGTTCTATGAGATTAGGTGAAATTTTAGGACTAACATGGGATGACCTTGAAATTTCAGAAAAATCTATTGAAAATAATAGCTCCTGTGTACATGTAAATAAAACACTAACTAGAGCTAATTATAACACTTTAAAGGAATTAAATCATAAGGATGTAATATATACCTTTGAACCACAATACTCCTTTAAAAAGAGTAGATTAGTGCTTAAAACACCAAAAACTGCAAGCAGTCATAGAACTATTTGGCTACCTGCAACATTAGCTAGTGAGCTTTATAAATTAAAAAATAGTGTTAACAATAACATTTATATTCTTAATCAATTTATAAATAGACCTAAGCTGGTATTTGTAAACTCTAATGGACATCCTGTTGATATAAGAACTATAGAAGAAAGATTTAAGGAAGCATTAATTAACTGTAACTTACCACAGGTAACCTTCCACTCTCTAAGACACTCAAGTATTACCTACAAATTATTACTTAGCAAAGGTGATATAAAATCTGTACAAGGAGATAGTGGACATTCTCAGATTCATACAACAATGAATATTTATGCTCATATTTTAGATGAAGAACGAAAGAAAAATGCACAAAATTTTGATAACTACTTCTATGCTGCAATGCAGCAGTGACATTACTTAAGGACAATCATTAAAGTACAAGCACTGAGTATTTATCCAATTTTATTAAAATTAATTATCTTTTTTCTTGCTAACAATGCTATTAGCAGGACAATCTGTGCTATTAGCAAACTTGAAAACTTAAAATTTATAATTGTGTATATTTACATATTTTATAAAGCAAAATTTATTCCTCGTTTTCTTAGGAGGAAGAAAGATAATGAAGAAAATAGTATCTTTAGTATTAGCGTTAATGATGGTTATGTCAATGGCATCAACAGCATTTGCTGGTACATTTGAAGATGTTACTAATGCTGACAATGCAAAAGCAGTAGATGCATTAGCTGCATTAGGAATTATTGATGGTTATGAAGATGGTACTTTCAGACCAGAAAGAATAGTAACAAGAGCAGAAATGGCTAAAATGATGATAGTTGCTCTAGGATATGAGTCAATAGCTAGTGATACACCAGCTTTTAGCGATTCACAAGATCACTGGGCAAAAGGATTTATTGCTTTAGCAGCAGATTTAGGAATAGTTCAAGGTAGAGGAAATGGAATATTTGATCCAGATGCTACAGTAACATACCAAGAAGCAGCAGTTATGATGTTAAGAACATTAGGATTTACTGACCAATCAGTAAATGGTGGAAAATCAGATGTTTATAATGCTGGAAACTACAAGACTAAAGCTTTAGCGTTGGGCCTATTCGATAACTTATCTACTTTAAGCTTTAATAAAGGAGCTAACAGAGGTGATATAGCTGTAATGTTATTCAGCAACCTAACTAATAAAATCGTTGAAGTTAACCCAGCAACAGGCTTAGCTCAACCTGTAAC
>JBPOHM010000366.1:0-6608 GCA_052035585.1 Bacillota bacterium | reverse complement strand
TTCTCTTTGATAATCACTTATTTGCTTTTGAACCTTTTCATTAATCTGTTCTTCTATTTGAATGACCTTAGCTTCTGAAATAAAAATATTGCTTAGCTCAGATAGTCTATCAAAAGGATTAAAGGTTTCTAATAGCTTATGCTTAACCTCTGTTTTAAGATAAATATAGGTTGATAATACATCAGCCAATTCATCAGGACTTGAAATATTTTTTACTGTATCTATTACATCTGCAGGAATTCTACTATGTACAGAAACATAGTTTTCAAAGCTCTCTAAGCAAAATCTTCTTATAGCTTCTTCCTCGTCAGATATAATAGCATCCTCATCATAAATATACTCTTCTAGCTCTACTTCAAAATAAGGCTCTTCTTGAGTAATATCTAGTATTTTTGCTCTATGAATACCATCAGCTAAGACTTTGATATTTTCTCCAGGTATTTTTAGCATTTGTTTAATCTTGCAAATAACTCCTACCTCATTAAAATCATCGCTAGTAGGATTTTCTAAATTTGCATCCTTTTGAACAGCTAAAAAAACCTCTGAATTCTCAAGCATAGCTTCTTCCAAGGCATTTATAGATTTTTCACGGCCAACATCAAAATGAATTATAACATTAGGAAATATCCCTATACCTCTGACAGGTATCAAAGGCAGTTTTCTATATTCTTTATTAAAATTTTTCAATAATATACCTCCGTTTCATTTTAATACTATGTCATAAAGTATTAAAAAATAGCTGCCCTAAAGGGGCAGCACTTTATGAAACATTTTCTTGATTAACACCTTTTTTTAATGCCTTATTATATATTAGAACAGGCTCAGAATTATTTAAAACAGTATCCTTAGTAATTATGCATTTCTTAACATCCTGTCTTGATGGTAAATCATACATAACTTCAAGCATAATGTTCTCTAAAATTCCTCTTAATCCACGAGCTCCAGTGTTCATTTCTAAAGCTTTTTCTGCTATTAACTCAAGTGCTTCAGGTTCTATTTCTAAATCAACATTATCAATTTTTAATAAATGCTTATATTGTTTTACAATAGCATTTTTTGGTTTTGTTAATATCGATACTAAAGCATCTTTATCTAGCTTATTCAAAGCAACTATTACAGGCATTCTACCAACAAATTCTGGAATTAAACCGTATTTTAAAATATCTACTGGCTGAATTTGCGATAACAAAATATCTGTGTCTTTTATATTGTTCATTGATACATCTGAGCCAAAGCCCATAGTTTTATTGCCAACTCTCTTTTGTATAATTTTATCTATACCATCAAAGGCTCCACCTAAAATAAACAATATATTAGTAGTATCAATTTGAATAAATTCCTGTTGAGGATGCTTTCTTCCACCTTGTGGTGGAACATTTGCTATTGTACCTTCCAATATTTTTAGCAAAGCTTGTTGAACACCTTCACCGCTTACATCTCTTGTAATTGATGGATTTTCAGATTTTCTAGCTATTTTGTCAATCTCATCAATATATATTATACCCTTTTGCGCTCTGTCAATATCATAATCAGCAGCTTGAATAAGCTTTAATAGTATATTTTCAACATCTTCGCCAACATATCCTGCTTCTGTTAAAGAAGTAGCATCTGCAATAGCAAAAGGCACATTTATCATCTTAGCCAAGGTTTGTGCTAAATATGTTTTACCACTTCCTGTAGGACCAATTAATAATATATTACTCTTCTGTAATTCTATATCCTTATCAAAATGAATTTTATTTATTCTTTTGTAATGATTATATACTGAAACAGCAAGAGCCTTTTTTGCCTTATCCTGCTTTATAACATACTGGTCAAGCTTTGCCTTTATTTCTGCTGGCTTAAGCAATTCTTCAAATTGTGGCTCTCTGAAAAAATTATTTTCATTTTCAATTAAATCATTGCATAGTTCAACACATTCGTCGCAAATATTTACATTTGGTCCAATCAAAAGATTCTTTACCTTATCTTCTGATTTACCGCAAAAGGAACATACTGGCCTACTTTTATAATTTTTTGCCATTATTACTATATCCTTTCTTTAAAAAGATAAAACTTTTGTATAATTAAATACAGTTTACTTATTTCTTAATTATTATATCATCAATTAAACCATACGCCTTAGCTTCTTCTGCTGTTAAGAAATTATCTCTCTCACAGTCAACAGCTATTTTTTCATATGGCTGCCCAGTATTAGCGCTCATGATTTTATATAAATTTTCTTTAATTCTTAATATTCTATCAACATGAATCTTCATATCAGTTGCTTGCCCTTGCATGCCGCCTAAAGGTTGATGTATCATTATCTCAGAGTTAGGTAATGCAAATCTTTTTCCTTTAGCTCCTGCTGATAACAAGAATGAACCCATACTTGCTGCCATACCAATGCAAATTGTTGATACGTCTGGTTTAACATATTGCATAGTATCATAAATAGCCATACCAGCACTTATTGAGCCACCAGGACTATTTATGTATAATTGAATATCCTTATCAGGATCTTCTGCTTCTAAAAATATTAGCTGTGCAACTACAAGACCAGCAGTTGCATCATTTATTTCATCCCCTAGAATAATTATTCTATCCTTTAACAATCTAGAGAAGATATCGTAAGATCTTTCCCCTCTACCAGTTTGTTCTACTACATAAGGTACTAAAGCCATTTTATATACTCCTTTTCTTTTAAAGTTTTATTGAAATCAATATCTTGCATTGCAAGTATATTTATGTTATCAATATAATCTTTAAACTAGCTTAAATAAACTTAGCCTCATCAAGCAATAAATCTAAAGCTTTTACTTTTTGAATATTATCTTCTATAGCTTCTCTACTTGAGCTTAGCATACTTTCTTTAAAGTTTTCAAATTTATCATCTTCTATATAATATGCTTTTGCTAATTTTTTAAGCTCATTATCTATATCTTCATCAGTTACTGTAATGTTTTCAGCCTTTATTATAGCTTCCATTACTAAATCTGATTTAACATTAACTAATGCTTGCTCTCTGTAGTTTTGCTTGAATTGTTCAACTAATTTTTCTATTAAATCTTCAGCTTGTTTTCCAGTAAAGCCTTGTGAACGGAATTGATTTTCATATCTCTTAGCTTGATATTCTAATTCTCTTGTTACCATAGCTTCTGGTACTTCAATTTCATTTTCTTCTATTATTTTCTTAAGAATGCTGTCAGTGTTTTCTACTTTTTCCTTTTCCTTAGCTTCTTCTTCTAGCTTTCTTCTATAATCAGCTTTTAATTCTTCTAAAGTATCAAACTCACTTACATCCTTTGCAAATTCATCATCAAGCTCAGGAAGCTCTTTTTCTTTTATTTCATGGATTTTAACCTTGAATATTGCATCCTTACCTTTTAACTCTTCAGAATGATATTCTTCTGGGAAAGTAACATTGATTTCAAACTCTTCACCAATATTTCTTCCTATTAGCTGTTCTTCAAATCCTGGTATGAATGTTTTTGAACCTATAACTAATGTTTGATTTTGTGCTGTACCACCTTCAAATTGAACATCTCCTGTAAATCCAGCATAATCAATAGTTAATGTATCTCCATCCTTAACAGCTCTATCTGTAACTTCAATTATTCTTGCATTTTTCTCTTGAACTTTCTTTATTTCGTTATCAACATCTTCATCTGTTACATTATACTCAATTTTCTTAATTTCTATACCCTTATATTGCTTTAACTCAACCTCTGGCATAACTTCAATATCAGCTTTAAATACTATGTCTTTACCTTCTTCAATCTCGTCAAAATCAATATGTGGTCTATCAATTGGCTTTAATTTTAATTCTGATATAACTTGTGGATAAACTTCACCTAAAACCATTTCTATTGCTTCATCATAAAATATAGCCTTTCCATACATTCTTTCGATTATATGTTTTGGTGCTTTACCCTTTCTAAAACCTTGAATAGCTATGCTATTTCTCATTTTTAGATATGATTTATTTACAGCCTCCTTAAATTTTTCACTTGACACTGTAAATTCAACTGATACAATATTTTTTTCCTTTTTTATAATACTAGCATTCATTTAATATTAATTTCCTTTCTTCTTTTTTATCTTAGATATTATACCTATAGATAAAATATAGATTTACTATAAAATATCTATAGGCATAATTTTTATTTTAAATATAATACCACAGTTTATTCTATGAAAAACATCTAATTTGTTTCATTCTTATTTATGTAGCATTTTATATAAAAAACTACATAAATAACCATTATATTATACCATAACAAAAATGAAAATCAACTCTTTTTTCTATTAGTAAATTTCTATATGCTTAGCTTTTACTTTGCAGTGTAACAATAATAATCACAATCAATTAAAGGCTTGCTCATACTTAGGAATATTTTCTTCTTCCTTTTTAGAAATTCCATACCACATTTTTGTAGAACTCTCCCAGATGCACAGTTTTCAACGTCATGATAGGCATAAATTTTTTGTATACCAACATTTTTAACCATGAAGTTAATAACACATTTTGTTGCTTCTGTAGCTATACCCATATTCCAATACATTTTAGATAAAGTATACCCAATATTACAGCATTTTAAATAATTATTTAAAGAAGATATAGAAATTGACCCTATAACCTGCATATTATCCTTATATACAATTGCCCAATGATAATACTGCTTGCTTTCATACCTTTGAGTCCAATCCTCTAAATAGCTTTTTGTCTCTTCTATAGATTCATTTACTCTCCATAAGGTATATTTAGCAACATCCTTATCACAAGCCCAATTATTATACATATCAGATGCATCATCTATTGAAAATCTTCTTAGAATTAATCGTTCTGTAAAAAGCTCTACAGTTCCTTGATGGTTTAACCAAAATTCAGCCATTTTTAAATCTCCATTATGATATATATCATTTTCTATGTTGATTTTTATACAAGGATTTAGTAGAGAGAAGCTCTCTACTAAATCCTATAAAATATTTTTTAGCCTTTAATATAATAGTAAACTGTTGATACTCCGTATCCTGTTGCACCCTTTATTTGTCCATCTGATTTTGCATTTGTATATGTTACACCAGCTATATCAATATGCATAAACGGTGTATTTTCTCTAAATTCATTTAAGAACATACCTGCAGCAATTCCACCAGCTCCGTTATTTGAACTATTATATAAATCTGCAACATCAGATTTTATATTTTCTTTATATTCAGAGTAAGTTGGCATTCTCCAGTATTTTTCACCTGAAATATATGATTTTTCATATATTTTATTAAACATTTCATCATTTTCAGTTAGAACTGCTGAACAAACTTTACCAAAGAAGTTAGCACAAGCACCTGTTAAAGTTGAAAGCTCAACTATACTATCAACCTTCTCTTTTCTAATCATGTATGTTATAGCATCTGCTAATGTAAGTCTTCCCTCAGCATCTGTACTTGCTATATAGATAGTCTTACCTGACATTGAAGTTAAGATATCACCGTTTCTATAACCATTACCATCTATTAAGTTTTCACAAGCAGCTACAACTGTTGTAACATTTCTCTTTAGCTTATTAGCAGCTATTGCACACATTGCTCCTATAACTGCTCCAGCTCCTGCCATGTCACCATTCATTGTCTTCATGCTTTCACCAGGCTTAATGAATAGTCCACCTGAATCATAGCAAAGTCCTTTTCCTATAATACCCTTAGCAACTTCATCTCCACCACCATTATAGTGCATAACTATAAGAACAGGCTCATTTACACTTGCTTTAGCAACATCTAGAAATGCATGCATTCCAAGCTCTGCACATTCTTCTTTTGAATAAAGCTTAACATCAAAGCCATATTTTTTACCAAGCTCTACAGTACGATTAGCTAATTCTCTTGGAGTTAAAATATTTGCTGGTTCATTAACTAAATCACGTGCTATACAAACACCCTCAGCAATATTTGCACCTTCATTTAATGCTGTAGTGTAGCTATCATCTCCAAAAATTACTATTTCCTTTTCAGTAAGCTCAGTTTTCTTTTCCTTATGTATATCAAATGTATAATCACAAAGAGGTAAATTACTTGATATTTGTCTTACTATTTCCTCTTTATTTTCTGTAAACACTAAGTTTGTAGCATTATCAAAATAAACTACCTTAGACTTAAGCTCATTTAATTTTGTTCCTATTTTTAATACTGTCTTTCTAAATCCATCGAAAGCATTTTCCATACCACAATCAAAGCCAACTAAAACTACATTTACATAGCCTCCATCAAGCTTCATTCTTACAACCTTAAATTTATCCTTTTCTAGCTTATTGTCATCGCCAGCAAAAGCATATTCAAAAGCTGTTTGAACTGCTGCATTGTTAAATTTTGGTTCATAATCTGGTCTAACAAAGCATACTACTGTGTCAAGATTTTGTGGATATGAATTACTAATTTTAAATTTCATTTTTTAATCCTATTAAGTGAAGATTTATCTTCACTTTCTATCCCTTTCTTTAAATTTATTATAATATTTATAAATTATTTCAAACATCTTATTAAAATTTTGTTCCATTTCATATACTAGCTTAAATTGAGTTCTTGCTCTGTCTAAATTATGATTTTCATGATTTATTTTAAAATAGGTATCT